>NZ_JASCPM010000018.1:0-82908 GCF_029960215.1 Pseudomonas sp. PS01301
CCCCGCTCCCACAGGTAAATAAGATCTTCTGTGGGAGCGGGGCGGGCGGCGAGCTCTCTGCCCGCGAAGAGCCCAGCCCATTCACCGCATATACCTGCCCGAAAACTCACCGATCACCTCATCGAAAATCCCCAGCGCTTCCTCCACCTGGGCGGCATTGACGATGCACGGCGGCACCACGTGCAAGCGGTTCTCGACAATGAAAGTCAGCAATCCGCGCGCCTGAAACGCCGCTTTCATCTGGCCCATCACCGGAGCGGCCAGCGGCGTCTTGAGTTTTCTGTCGCTGATGAACTCCAGCGCCCAGAACAGGCCGATCCCGCGGGCCTCGCCGATCAACGGGTACTTCGCCGCCAGCGCCCGCAAGCCAGGCCCCAGCACTTCATGGCCGATCTGCCGGGCGTTGTCGACGATGCCTTCCTCGGCCATCACATCCAGCGTCGCCACAATGGCCGCCATGGCCAGCGGATGCCCGGAATAGGTCAGGCCGCCGGGGAAGAAATGGTCATCGAAATACTCGGCAATGGGTTTGGAAATCATCACCCCGCCGGCGGGCACGTAGCCGGAGTTGACCCCTTTGGCGAAGCAGATCAGGTCCGGCACGATGTCGAAATGGTCCAGTGCCAGCCAGCTGCCGGTGCGCCCGAAACCGGCCATCACTTCATCGAGAATCACCAGAATGCCGTACTCGTCGGCCAGCGCGCGCACGCCGGCCAGGTAGCCCTTGGGCGGCACCAGGATGCCGGCCGTGCCGGGTACGCTTTCCAGCAGGATGGCCGCAACGGCAGCCGGGCCTTCGCATTCGATGACCCGGCGCAGGTGCTGCAGTGCGCGCTCACATTCTTCCTGCTCGTTGGTGGCATGAAACTCGGTGCGAAACAGGTACGGATTGAAGAAATGCACATGGCCGCGGGCGAATTCATTGGGCACTCGCCGTGGATCGCCCGTGGCGACGATGGCCGCGCCGGTGCTGCCATGGTAGGAGCGGTAAGCGGAAAGAATCTTGTCGCGCCCGGTGAATAGCCGCGCCATGCGCATGGCGTTCTCGTTGGCGTCCGCGCCGGCATTGGTGAAGAACACTTTGCTGAAGTGGCTCGGCGCCCGCGCCAGGATGCGCTTGGCCGCCTCACCGCGCATCAGGTTGGCCGTGGCCGGAGCCACCGTGACCAGGCTGCTGGCCTGCTCGACGATGGCCGCGATCACTCTCGGATGCTGATGGCCAATGTTGGTGTTGACCAACTGACTGCTGAAGTCCAGATACTCGCGCCCCTCGTAGTCCCACAGCGTGCAGCCCTGGCCACCGGCGATCACCAGCGGGTTCAGCGCGCCCTGGGTCGACCAGGAATGGAACACGAATTCGCGGTCCAGGGCGTACACGTAGGCGTTGGAAACGGGCGTGCTCATGGGCTACCTCTGCAGGATCGTAGTCAGCCAAGGCTGGTGGCGGGGCCGTGAGCGCACGGCGGTGGCCCACGATAGGAACAAACACGGCCGCGTCCGTAGGGCCAGATGGGCTGAAACAGTGGGTCAGGCCGTTCGACTGGCCCAGGCAAACCGCGTAACTGTCCCTTGGCCCGCGGCTGGTTTTGGCTACGCTTGGCAGTCTCTCTCCAGCTTTTTCAGGACCCGTGACCATGGCTCACAGTTTCGATATCCACCCCGCTGTCAGCCCTATGACGCGTACAGCCAGTCTCGACAGCCCCGAGATCCGTCAGGCGCGCAGCGACTTGGCGGCCTGTTTTCGCATGGCGGCGAAACTGGGTATGGCCGAGGGGATCTGCAACCACTTTTCCTTTGTGCTGCCCGGCCATCCGCAGTTGTTTCTGGTGAACCCGTTCGGTCTGGCGTTCGCCGAAGTCACCGCGTCCTCGTTGCTGATCTGCGATTTTCAGGGGCGCGTCCTGGCCGGTGAAGGCAAGCCGGAGGCGACGGCGTTTTTCATCCACGCCCAACTGCATCGCCTCAACCCGCGTGCCACCGCCGCGTTCCACACCCATATGCCCAACGCCACGGCGCTGTGCATGCTCGAAGGCGACCCATTCGTGTGGGCCGGGCAAACAGCGTTGAAGTTCTATGAGCGGATGGTGGTGGACGAGCACTACAACGGCCTGGCCCTGGACGATGCCGAGGGCGAGCGCATTTCGCGCGCGGCCGGTGAGGCGGATATCGTCATGCTCAAGAATCACGGCCCGCTGGTGCTCGGCCCCAGCATCGCCGAAGCGTGGGATGACCTGTACTACCTGGAACGGGCCGCCGAAGTGCAACTCAAGGCCATGGCCAGCGGCCGCCCGCTCAAGCCCGTACCCCACGCCATCGCCAGCGCCGCGTGCCGGCAGATGCTGGTCGGCAACGCCGAGAGCGCGCGTCTGCATCTTGAGAGTGTCAAGCGTGGTCTGGCCGGCACCGGCTACGACCTGTAGGCGCTGCGAGTTACCGTGAAGAGGCTGGATTCGATGGCGACCCGAAAGACGCTTTCGCGGCCGATGACCGCTCCTACATGGGTGTACGGTGCTCCGTAGGAGCGGTCTGTGGCCGCGAAACAAGCGCTGAGCAGTTTCTTGCGGGCATTAAAAAGCCGGCTTATGGCCGGCTTCTCGTCGACGATCTTGCCTTACTTTTGGTAAGCCGCAACCGCCTGCAAACTGTTGACCAGCCTGAGCTGGTGAGGGCCAAAGAATACGCACGGGCGGGTGCCTGTGCAAATCTCTTTTTCCCCTCAAGGCCAAATGCCTTTGCTGCGCCCATGAAAAACCCCGGCCTGGGCCGGGGTTTTCGGTACAGCGACGGATCAGCCCTTGTACGCGGCGACCGACTTGGTGATTTCGGCGCGGGCAGCGTCTGCGTCGCCCCAGCCTTCGATCTTCACCCATTTGCCTTTTTCGAGATCCTTGTAGTTCTCGAAGAAGTGCTTGATCTGTTCCAGCAGCAGCGGCGGCAGATCGGTGTATTCCTTGACGTCCACATACAGCTGCGACAGCTTGTCGTGCGGTACGGCGATGACCTTGGCGTCGCCGCCGCCGTCGTCGGTCATGTGCAGGATGCCGACCGGACGAGCGCGGATGACCGAGCCGGGTGCAACCGGGTAAGGGGTGACGACCAGCACGTCGAGGGGGTCGCCATCATCGGCCAGGGTGTTGGGGATGAAGCCGTAGTTGGCCGGGTAGAACATCGGCGTGGCCATGAAACGATCGACGAACAGGGTGTCGCTGTCCTTGTCGATTTCGTATTTGATCGGCGCGTGGTTGGCCGGAATCTCGATGGCGACGTAGATGTCGTTCGGCAGGTCTTTGCCAGCCGGAATCTTGCTGTAGCTCATTGGGCGTTGCCCCCGTGGTTTGGGCCAGTCTGAAGGCCGTGCAGGCCGAAAATGTGGGCGCGATTATAGGCACATTGTAGGAACGCATGCCACACGCGCCGCGGTCCGGCCCCAGTCGTCTGCAGCGCCTGCCGACGCGGCTTGCGCCGCTGCTACAGGGAATGGGTTTGCCATTAAACGTGGCGTTGGGGAATGGGATTGGCTGTCGACGACCGACGCGGTACGGATGAACGCGGTCCCCTGTAGCAGCGGCGCAAGCCGCGTCCGGGCGTTATGCAGGTCGGGGGAGGGCCGCGAGCCGTTCGAGCGGATCCTGGCGATAGAACAGGCGCAACTGCTCGTAGACCAGCGGATAGGCCTGGTGCAGCAAATCCGGCGCGGCGAAGAAATACTCGCTGGTGACGGCGAAGAACTCCGCCGGGTTTTCCGCCGCATAGGGGTCGATGGCCGTTTCCGCATCCGGATCGGCATCGAGCTGGCGATTGAGATCGTCGTAGGCGTGCTGCATGGCGCTTGCCCAGTCGCTCACACGCATGTCGCCGTGCAGCGGTGGCAGGCCGTTGGCGTCGCCGTTGAGCATGTCGAGCTTGTGCGCCAGTTCGTGGATGACCAGGTTGTAGCCATCCCAGCCACCGCTGGTCATCACCCCCGACCAGGCCAGAATGACCGGCCCCTGTTGCCAGGCCTCGCCACTGTGCTCGCCGTCCCACTGGTGCTCCACGCCGCTGGGATCGCGGTAGCGCTGCGGGCTGACGAAATCGTCGGCGTACAGGACGATTTCGTGAAAGCCCTGATACCAGTCCAGATCACCCAGTTGCAGCAACGGCAACTGCGCCTGCGCCGCAAGATGAAGGCGAGCGCGATCGTCGAGTTCGACACCGGGCAGGCAGGTCAGGGCCTTGGCCTGCAGGAACAGCACGCAGGCCTCGCGCAGGTGCTGGTCCTGCTGTGCATCGAGGCCATCGAGAATCGGCAGGTCATCACGCACCGTTTGCCACAGCGCGTCATCGATACGGTGGCGGTCCAGAATTCGCTGGCGCCGCCAGGCCTTGTACGACCACATGATATCAGCGCGACGGGGCAGGGCCGCCCATACGGCTGCGCACCAGGCCGATGATCATCGGCAGCAGCGAAATCAGGATGATCGCTACGATCAGCAGGGTCAGGTTCTGTTTGATGAACGGCATGTTGCCGAAGAAGTAGCCCAGGGTCACCAGGCCGCAGACCCACAACACCGTGCCCAGCACACTGAAGCCCAGGAAGCGCGGGTAGTGCATTTTGCCGACACCAGCCACGAACGGGGCGAAGGTACGCAAGATCGGCAGGAACCGCGCCAGGGTAACGGTCTTGCCACCGTGGCGAGCATAGAAGGCGTGGGTCTGATCCAGATAGTCGCGACGGAAGATCTTGGAATCCGGGTTGCTGAACAGCTTGTCGCCTACGGTACGCCCGACGATGTAGTTGGTGCTGTCGCCCAGGATGGCGGCGCTCATCAGCAGGGCCGCGAGCAGGAACGGGTCCATGCCGCCGCCGGCCGCCACGGCACCGGCGATGAACAACAGCGAGTCACCGGGCAGGAAAGGCATCACCACCAGGCCGGTTTCGCAGAAGATCACCAGGAACAGGATCGCGTAGACCCAGGTGCCGTACTGGGTCACCAGCATGTTGAGGTACACATCCAGGTGCAGGATGAGGTCGATGAAGCTGAATTCCATGGCGGGTACCTGTGCTGATTCGATCTTTGAGAATCCGCGCAGTATACCGATGGGTGAAGCAGGTTTGTTGGTCGGTTCGCCAGGTCCGCACAAACGACCGACGGTCGCGTGTCGGTCCAGCGAAACTGGCAAGGTCGGCAGAGCAGGCAAGGGACGCCAAGGCATCCCTCGCTGTCGTTGGGTCAGAAGAAGCCCAGTGGATTGATGTCGTAGCTGACCAGCAGGTTCTTGGTCTGCTGGTAGTGGTCGAGCATCATCTTGTGGGTCTCGCGGCCCACGCCGGATTTCTTGTAGCCACCGAACGCGGCATGCGCCGGGTACAGGTGGTAGCAGTTGGTCCAGACCCGTCCGGCCTTGATGCCGCGGCCCATGCGCCAGGCACGGTTGATGTCGCGGGTCCAGACCCCGGCACCCAGGCCGAACTCGGTGTCGTTGGCGATGGCCAGGGCTTCGGCTTCGTCCTTGAAGGTGGTGATGCTGACCACCGGGCCGAAGATTTCCTCCTGGAACACGCGCATTTTGTTCGTGCCTTTGAGCAGGGTTGGCTGGATGTAGTAGCCGGTCGACAGGTCACCTTCGAGTTTCTGCACCTGACCGCCGGTGAGCAGTTCGGCGCCTTCACCCTTGGCGATTTCCAGGTAGGAGAGAATCTTGTCGAACTGCTGCTCCGACGCCTGGGCGCCGACCATGGTGTCGGTGTCCAGCGGATCGCCGCGCTTGATCTGCTCGACCTTCTTCATGACTTCCTTCATGAAGGCCGGGTAGATGGATTCCTGTACCAGCGCGCGGGAAGGGCAGGTGCATACCTCGCCCTGGTTGAAGAAGGCCAGCACCAGGCCTTCGGCGGCTTTCTCGATGAAGGTCTGCTCGGCCTGCATGATGTCTTCGAAAAAGATGTTCGGTGATTTGCCGCCCAGCTCCACCGTCGAGGGAATGATGTTCTCGGCAGCGCATTTCATGATGTGCGAGCCCACCGGTGTCGAGCCGGTGAAGGCGATCTTGGCGATGCGCTTGCTGGTGGCCAGCGCTTCGCCGGCCTCCTTGCCGAAACCCTGGACCACGTTGAGCACGCCCGGCGGCAGCAGGTCACCGATCAACTCCATCAGTACCGTGATGCCCAGCGGCGTCTGTTCGGCCGGCTTGAGCACCACGCAGTTACCGGCGGCCAGTGCCGGGGCCAGCTTCCAGGCGGCCATCAGGATCGGGAAGTTCCAGGGGATGATCTGCCCGACCACGCCCAGCGGTTCGTGGATATGGTAGGCGACGGTGTTGCCATCGATTTCAGCGGCGCTGCCTTCCTGGGCCCGCAGGCAGCCAGCGAAGTAGCGGAAATGATCGGCCGCCAGCGGAATGTCGGCGTTCAGGGTTTCCCGAATGGCCTTGCCGTTGTCCCAGGTTTCGGTGATGGCCAGGGTTTCCAGATTCTGTTCGATACGGTCGGCGATCTTCAGCAGGATCAGCGAGCGAGCCTGCACCGACGTCGTGCCCCACGCCTCGGCGGCGGCATGGGCGGCGTCCAGCGCCTTGTCGATGTCGCGGGCGTTAGAGCGGGGAAATTCGGCGATGGGCTTGCCGTTGACGGGTGAGGTGGTGGTGAAGTAGTTGCCGTCCACCGGCGCGACGAATTCGCCGCCAATATAGTTGCCGTACTTGGCCTTGAACTCGACCTTGGCGCCTTCGGTGCCCGGGTGTGCGTAACGCATGGGGAGTCTCCTGCTGTTGTGGTTCTGTGGAGGACGCGCGGTAGCGCCCCTTAAGCGTAGAACAAAGCCGGGCAGGGCGCCTTGAAACCACTGCGCGGCGGCAGGCCGGAGGCGGGTGATCGCCAATCAAAGGATGCGATTTTTCCTACCCTACGCTACCCTGCCTCGACGTTTTACGAGGCCAACCATGCACATTCACATTCTCGGTATCTGCGGCACCTTCATGGGCTCTCTGGCGGTGCTCGCCAAGGAACTGGGCCACCGCGTCACGGGGTCGGACGCCAATGTCTACCCGCCCATGAGCACTCAGCTGCAGGCTCAGGGCATCGAACTGACCCAAGGCTACGACGCCGCCCAACTGGAACCCGCACCCGACCTGGTGGTGATCGGCAATGCCCTGTCGCGCGGCAACCCAGCGGTCGAATACGTGCTGAACAAAGGCCTGCCCTACGTTTCCGGCCCCCAATGGTTGGCCGACCATGTGCTGCAGGGGCGCTGGGTGCTGGCCGTTGCCGGCACCCACGGCAAGACCACCACCAGCAGCATGCTGGCCTGGGTGCTGGAGCATGCTGGCATGGCGCCGGGCTTCCTGATCGGCGGCGTGCCACAGAATTTCGCGGTGTCCGCCCGCCTGGGGCAGACGCCGTTCTTCGTGGTCGAGGCAGACGAATACGACAGCGCGTTTTTCGACAAGCGCTCCAAGTTCGTCCACTACCGCCCGCGGACCACGATCCTCAACAACCTGGAATTCGATCACGCTGACATCTTCCCCGACCTGGCGGCTATCGAGCGTCAGTTCCATCACCTCATCCGCACGGTGCCCAGCGAGGGGCTGGTCATCCACCCCACCACCGAACCGGCTTTGAGTCGCGTGATCGAGATGGGTTGCTGGACACCGGTGCAGACCACGGGCGAGAACGGTCAGTGGCAGGCGAATCTGCTCAGTGCCGATGGCTCGCGCTTCGAGGTGTCGTTCGAAGGTGTGGTGCAGGGCACGGTGGATTGGCCGCTGACCGGCCAGCACAACGTGGCCAATGCCTTGGCAACCTTGGCCGCCGCCCGCCACGTCGGCGTGGTTGCGCCGCTGGGTATCGAGGCGCTGTGCGCGTTCAAGAGCGTCAAGCGGCGTATGGAATGGGTCGCCGAAGTGCAGGGCGTTACCCTCTACGACGATTTCGCGCACCACCCCACGGCCATCGCCACGACGCTGGACGGCCTGCGCAAGCGCATTGGTGATGCGGCATTGATCGCCGTGATCGAACCGCGTTCCAACTCCATGAGGCTGGGGGCGCATCGTGACGGCTTGCCCGAAAGCGTCTGCGACGCCGATCAGGTGATCTGGTACGCGCCCCCCAATCTGGGCTGGGACCTGGCCGCGACGGCGGCGCAGTGCCCGGTCCCGGCGGTCGTTGCCGATTCGCTGGAAGCCATCATCGAGCGGGTCAAGGGCCAGGCTCGGCCCGGCACCCATGTGGTGATCATGAGCAACGGCGGCTTTGGCGGCCTGCATCTGAAACTGGCGGAGGCGCTCAAATGAGTGGCCCGCAGCGCATCACCCTGGCCATGACCGGCGCCTCGGGCGCGCAATATGGCCTGCGCCTGCTCGACTGCCTGGTGCGTGAGGACCGCGAGGTGCATTTCCTCATCTCCAAGGCCGCGCAACTGGTGCTGGCCACCGAGACCGACGTCACCCTGCCAGCCAAACCGCAGGCCATGCAGGCTTTTCTCAACGAGTACACCGGAGCGTCCGCCGGGCAGATCCGCGTGTATGGCAAGGAAGACTGGATGTCGCCGGTGGCCTCGGGTTCCGGCGCGCCCAGTGCGATGGTGGTGGTGCCGTGCTCGACCGGAACGCTGTCGGCCATTGCCACCGGCGCCTGCAACAACCTCATCGAGCGCGCCGCCGACGTGACCCTCAAGGAGCGGCGGCAGTTGATCCTGGTGCCGCGGGAAGCACCGTTCTCGACCATTCACCTGGAAAACATGCTCAAGCTGTCGCAGATGGGCGCGGTGATTCTGCCGGCGGCACCTGGTTTCTATCACCAGCCGCAGACCATCGACGACCTGATCGACTTCGTCGTCGCGCGCGTACTGAATCTGCTCGATATTCCCCAGGACATGCTGCCGCGTTGGGGCGAGCACCACCACGGCAGCGACGACTGAGGCGCGGGCGGCAAGCTATTTGCCCAGGCGCCGCAGCTCGTCCGATTCCACCACGCGCACGCCGTCCTGTTCCTCCAGCGCCAGGCGCCACAACGCACGGGCCAGTTGCAGCGCTTCGATGCCGTGGTACTTGCCCGGAATCAGTTTCGACAGGGGCCCGGCAATGCGCTCGGCCAGGCGTGCCTCGACGCGGTCGCCGATCAGCAGCGACGGTCGGGCGATGGTCAGTTGCGGCCAGCCCTGCGCACGCAGAGCCTCTTCGGTTTCGCCCTTCACCCGATTGTAGAAAACCGAGGATTGCGGGTCGGCGTCGATGGCGCTGATCAGCAGAAAGTGTCGCGCACCCAGTTCCAGGGCGCGCTGGGCATAGGCGACGATGAGCGTATGGTCGACCTCGCGAAACGCCTCCTGGGAGCCAGCCTGCTTGATGGTCGTGCCCAGGCACGAGAAGGCGATGTCCACCGGCCCTTGCAGGTCTGCCAGCAGGGGCAACAACGGCCCCACCGGGTTTTCCAGGTGCGCGTGCTCGGCGAGGGGGCGGCGGGTGGGCGCCAGGACTCTTTTCACGGTGGGTTCGGCGAGCAGGCGATCGAGCAGGTGCTCGCCGGTCAGGCCCGTGGCGCCCGCGAGAAGGATGTGCTGCGGCGTCAAGTACATGCGGTGTCTCCCTTGATACAGGCAGCGTGAAGCGGATGCCCTATGGCGTGTTCTCAGGCGCTGCGGCATCGTGCAATGCGCGCTTGGCCTGTTGTTGGCGCAATCGCTGCCAATGCGCGAGCACCCCCTTGGGCGCCCAGATCTGTGGCTGCGAGGCCTCGTAATTGTCGGCGATCTCCCGTTCGGCAACGTGCCGGCTGGCAAGTTCGAAAGCCTGCTGCAGGTCGTCCGTCTGGTTCAGGGCCTGGGCGAACAGGGCGTCGCCGAAATAGGTGAAGTCGGCCTCTTCGGAGCAGCCGAAGGACACGCGGTCGGCTCGCGAGGCGGTCATGATCAGGGTTTTTTCGTCCCTGAGCGCCGGGATGAACCCGCCCGAGTAACAGGCCGAAATGACCACCACCTTGTCGCGGCCCTTGAGCGGTGCCAGCACGGCGGCCAGTTCATCGGCTGGCAGGTCGCCCAACTGCAGGCGAGGTTGATCGAGCACCAGTTCGTGCTCGCTGGTGCCGTGGCTGGTCAGGTAGATGAACACCAGGTCTTCCGGGCCGCTGCGCGCCGCCAGCGTCTGGACGCTGCGGCTCAGGGTCTCGCGACTGGCCATCACGCGATCGGCCAGGTGATCGCGATGGTTGGCCAGGGTGATCTGGCCGACGGCGCCGAAACGGCTGGCGAGCATGCCGGTGACGTAGTCGGCTTCGCGCATGAACACGCTTTGCTTGCCATCCCCGGCCAGCGCCAGGCTGTACAGTTCGATCGCCGCGGTGGACGGCGGAACGGCGGCGAGCGCCTGCTCCAGCAGCCGGCCTTGGTTGAGCAGCCCCTGCTCCAGCGGATCGGGCAACAGGTGGCCCTGGGCATCGCGGATGCGCTGGCCATTGAGCCAATAGCCGACCTGGGTGCTGCCATCCTTGAGGGTCAGGGTGCCCTGGCCTTGATAGGTGTCGTTCTCGAAGGTGCCGCTGTAGGTGCTGCCGTCGGCCAGGGCCAGCCAACCCTTGCCGCTGAAGCGCCAATCGGCGAATTCGCCCTTGTAGTGGCTGCCATCGCTGGCGAACATTTCGCCCTTGCCGCTGAGCACGCCTTCCTTGAAGGTGCCGATCCACACGTCGCCTGCGGCATTCTCGTAGCGGCCACGGCCGTGCAGCTGGTTGAGGTGGAAGTTGCCGATGTACTGGTCGCCGTCGGCGTTGCTGAACGTGCCGTGGCCTTCGAGCAGGCCGTTGACGAAGGTGCCAGTGAACTGATTGCCCGCCGCATCGCTGCGCGTGCCTTCGCCATTGGGTTTGCCGTGGGCGAACCAGCCCTGGTACTGGCTGCCATCGTCGAGCTCGATGTGGCCTTCACCCCAGTACTGATCTTCCTTGAAGCCGCCGCGGTACGACACGCCGGCTTCCTTGAAGGTGCCCTCACCCTGGCGCCGTCCCTTGACGAAGCCGCCGGTGTAGGTGGTGCCGCGCGCGATCAGCGTTCCCTGGCCATGAAACAGGCCATGGTCGAAGCCGCCGGTGTAGACCTCGCCATTGCGGCCGTGCCATTGGCCCTGGCCCTGCCACTGGCCGTCCTTGAACTGCCCGGCGTAGCCACTGCCGTTGGGGTAGTCGACCCGGCCCTGGCCCTGCAACAGCCCATTGACCACGTCCCCGCGATAGCGACCGCCATCGGGCAGTCGCGCATCGGGCGGCGACAGTGGCTCGCCATCCCCGCAAGCGGCGATCAACAACGACAGGGCGAGGGGAACGAGAGGGCGCATGAGCGGGTCCGGGCGATTGAGGCGCCGAGTATGCCGCAGATGCAAGGGTGGAAAACAGATGCAGGGCGCTTTTCGGCCAAGCGCTGCCTGCACGCCGACAGCGTTCGGATGATCGTCGCCTGCCTGCTCGGTCCGTAGCCCGCCAAGGGGTGCGCCATCTTGCATCACCCAGGCGTACGCCCGAGGTGCTTATAATGCCTGGCTTGCGAAGGAGACCCCCAATGTTGCTACGCGGTTTGACCTGGCTGGTCCTGTTCCAGCTGTTGGGCACGGCCCTCAATCATCTGATCCTGCCTGTGTTGCCCGGTCCGATCATCGGTCTGGTGCTGCTGCTGATCTACCTGATGGTCCGTGGCGAGGTCAGCGAGCCGCTGAGCCTGGCGGCCAACAACCTGTTGCGCTACCTGCCATTGCTGCTGGTGCCGCCTGCAGTGGGCGTGATGGTGTATGCCCAGCAGATCGCCGATGACTTCTGGGCCATCGTCGGCTCGCTGGTGATTTCCGTCACGGTATCCACGGTGTTCGTCGGCTGGCTGATGCAGCGCCTGATCCGTCGCCGCCGACACGACACCCCGGTGCAACCATGATGCTGGACTGGCAGGGCGCGGTGCAGGCCGTCATCCATCATCCACTGTTCGGCATCGGCATCACCCTGGGCGCCTATCAACTGGTGCTGGCCGGCTACGAGAAGACCCGCTGGATCTTCCTGCAACCGGTGCTGCTGTCGATGCTGCTGCTGGTCGCGGTGCTGGTCGGCTGCGGGATCAGCTATGCCGAATACCGCAAGAGCACGGAAATTCTCGGCATTCTGCTGGGCCCGGCGACGGTGGCCCTGGCGGTGCCGCTGTTCCTCAACCTGCGGCGGATTCGTCAGTTGCTGTGGCCGACGCTGATCACCTTGGGCCTGGGCGGCCTGTTCGCCACGGCCCTGTGCCTGCTGCTGGGGCGTTGGCTGGGGGCCGATCACATGATTCTGATGACCATGGCGCCCAAGTCGGTCACCTCGCCGATCGCCATGCTGGTGGCGGAGCAGATTGGTGGCGTCGCGGCGCTGGCGGCCGTGTTCGTGCTGATCACCGGCGTCATCGGTGGAATCTTCGGCCCCGGCCTGCTGTCTCTGCTGGGCGTCGAGCATCCGGCGGCGCGCGGGATGGCACTGGGCCTGAACGCGCATGCGGTGGGGACCTCGGTGGCATTGCAGGAAAGTGAAGAAACCGGCGCCTTCGCGGCGCTGGCCATGAGTCTGATGGGCGTCGGCACGGCGGTTTTCCTGCCGTTGGCCATCAGCGCATTCGCGTGAGGACACAAGCCATGACATTGCCGCTCTTTCCCCTCAACACCGTGCTGTTCCCAGGCTGCGTGCTGGACTTGCAGCTCTTCGAGGCGCGTTACCTGGACATGATCGGTCGCTGCATGAAGCAGGGCACCGGCTTCGGGGTGGTCGGTATCGTCGACGGCGCAGAAGTGGGCGACGCGCCGAGCGCGCACGCCCAGGTGGGCTGTGAGGCGGTGATCATCGACTTCCAGAAGCAGGACAATGGCCTGCTGGGTATTCGCGTGAAAGGTGCGCGGCGCTTCCGCGTCGAGCGTACCGAAGTGCAGAAGGATCAGTTGCTGGTGGCCGACGTGAGCTGGCTTGATGAGCAGGCGGACCCGCCGCTGACCGAAGAACATGCCGATCTGCAGGCCCTGTTGCAGGCATTGGCCGAACATCCGATGGTCGCCGCTCTGGGCATGACCGAAGGCGCGCACGGACAGCAGTCGTTGGCCAACCAGCTGGCCTATCTGCTGCCGTTCACCGAGCAGGAAAAAAGCCGATTGTTGGCCCAGAGCGATCCAGGTGCCAGCCTGCTGCAGATCCAGGCCCTGCTCGATACCCTGCAAGGCGACGCCCAGGCCTGATCTTTCGCAGGATCATGGGCGTTCCCTGCGCTTGGGCTACATATAGCGATACTGTTCCAGTGCCATCGGTAGCCCGTGCACGGCGAAGAAGCCGAGCAGCAGCGCGCACCCCGGCACCACCAGCCACCAGACATGCAGGGGCATGGCCGGCAGCGGCTTGCGATATTCCACGGCCGCCAGGCACGAGGCGCAGACGAAGCAGGCCAGCATGGTTCCGGCCATGATGTCGGTCGGCCAATGGGCGCCCAGGTAGACCCGCGACAAGGCAATCGACAGCGCTGGAATGCTCGCCAGGATGACCCAGACCAGGCGCATGCGCGGCGTCTGCCGGCGTCCGGCCAGGATCGCCAGGCTCAGAAAGAACGCGAAGGCCGCCGAGCTGTGCCCGCTGGGCATGCTGAAGGTGGTCAGCGGTTCGAGCAGCACGTCGGGCCGCTGCCGCGCTACCAGGTGTTTCAGCGAGCCGTTGAGCAATGCGGTGATCAGCATGGTCGAGCAGGCGAACAGGGCCGGCCGCCATTGGCGAGTGATCAGCAGCAGTACGGTGAGCAATCCGGCCACCATGAACTGGGTGCGGAAATCACCGATGCGCGTCACCAGCACCACGAAGGTTTCCGCCGCCTCGCTGCGGTGCTCCTGCACCAGGGTCTTGAGGCCGTTGTCCAGTGCGCTCAGGTGTGGGAAACCGAAGAACAAGGCAATCAGCATGATCAAGGAGGCGAGGGCGATCAGCATCGTGCCGCGCTCGCGGTTGCGCCAGGTGGCATGCAGGCTCAGGCCCATCAGCAGGGCGATACAGGCAACGACGATACCTGCCTGTGGCCAGAAGTCATCGGGTAGGGGCAGGCGGAATGCCGCACCGGTTGCCCAGCCTGGTAGCAGATAGGCCACCGACCAGCCGGCTGCCGCCACCAGGCTGACCAGAATGAAGCGCGGCAAGGGCATGTCGAGCATCCCGGCGACCATGGGCAGCATCGGCCGCAGCGGGCCGATGAAGCGGCCGACCAGCAGGCTGGCGACGCCGTAGCGCTGGAAATAGCTCTCGGCGGTCTCCAGCCATTGCGGGTGCGTGCGCAGCAACGGTAGGCCACGGATGTTCTGGTGAAAGCGCCTGCCCAAGGCGTATGAAATGGCGTCGCCCAACAGGCCGCCGGCGTAGCCCAGCATCAGGGTTTCGCTGAGCGACAGCGCACCGTTGCCCGCCAGCACCGCCACGGCGAACAACACCACCGTGCCGGGTACGACGATCCCGGCGATCGCCAGGCATTCGATGCAGGCAATGGCGAAGATCGCCACGCCCAGCCACTGCGGATGCAACGTCAGCCAGCCTGTCAGACTGTCCAGCCATTCGCCCATGAGTCAGGTTCCTTGAAAGATCGAGAAATAATCGCGGCCTTCGATCTGGCCGCGACGCAGGGGGTTGCGCGTGCAGAAGCGGACATAGCCGGCATCCACGAAGCGATAGGGCAGGTGCTCGTCACGGCCCAGCGGAATGCCCAGGCGTGTGGTCTGCACCACGTGCGGGACAGTGGCGCCGACGTCGTCGACGAACAGGTGCTCGGTGTCGAAGCGCTGGGCGTCCCACACCGGTACTTTCAGGCCCAGGGCCTTGCACAACAGGGTCTGCCCGGCGCACAGGCGCTCGGCCGGACGTGGCTGGCCGCTCGCATCGGGATTGTTGAGCTGCATCTGGGCGAAGGCGTTGTCGTCGGTGCAGGCGTCGAGCCAGGGGTAGGCCGACTTGATCAGCACCGCGTTGCCCGGTCCCTGGGCACTGAAATTCAGCGAATCGCCACCGCGGGCGTAATACATATAGATGTGGCCGCCGTCCAGGAACAGCGCGCGGCGCTTGTGGGTATAGCCAAGCGAGGCATGGCTGCCGCGATCCGTGACGTAGTACGCCTCGGTTTCGATGATGCGCGCCGACAGCCAATAGGGACCCTGACGGTGGCGAATCACCTTGCCGAGCAACGCACGGGCCAGGGATTGCGCGTCGGTATCGAAGAAGGCGTCGGGCAACGGGTTGAACATAACGGGGTCCATTCGGTGTCGCGGTGGATGATAGCAATTGCACATCGGCCAGGCCCGTGGACATATGTTTAAAGAGGTGTTTTCGACCATCCGCCCGTCACCGCTGTTAGTGGGCGTACGTGACAGCTATAATCAGCCGCTTTCCTCTTTGCCAAGACCACAGAGACCATGACCGAGTCCGTTCTTGACTACATGACCCGCTTGGGTCGCGCCGCCCGCGAAGCCTCGCGGGTCATTGGCCGTGCCAGCACCGCGCAGAAGAATCGCGCCCTGCAGGCTGCGGCCAGTGCCTTGGACAGCGCCCGCGCCGAACTGGTTGCCGCCAACGAGCAGGATTTGGCATCGGGTCGTGCCAATGGCCTGGACGCGGCCATGCTTGAGCGCCTGGCGCTGACCCCTGCGCGCATCGACGGCATGATCGTCGGCCTGCGCCAGGTGGCCAGCCTGCCGGACCCGGTCGGGGCGATCCGCGACATGAGCTACCGGCCTTCGGGCATCCAGGTCGGCAAGATGCGCGTGCCCCTGGGCGTGGTCGGCATCATCTACGAGTCGCGGCCCAACGTGACCATCGACGCCGCCAGCCTGTGCCTGAAGTCGGGCAACGCGACCATCCTGCGCGGCGGCTCCGAGGCCATCCATTCCAACCGCGCCATCGCCGCCTGCATCCAGCGCGGTCTGGCCGAAGCCGGCTTGCCCGCCGCCGTGGTGCAGGTGGTCGACACCACTGACCGCGCGGCGGTCGGCGCCCTGATCAGCATGCCCGAGTACGTGGACATCATCGTGCCGCGCGGCGGGCGTGGTCTGATCGAGCGCGTCAGCCGCGAGGCCAAGGTGCCGGTGATCAAGCACCTGGACGGCATCTGCCATGTGTTCGTCGACGCCGGGGCCGACCTGGCCAAGGCGCAACGCATCGCCTTCAATGCCAAGACCTACCGCTACGGCATCTGCGGGGCCATGGAAACCCTGCTGGTCGACCAGTCGGTGGCGGCCAGCTTCCTGCCGCCGATGGCCGCCCAGTTCCGCGAGAAAGGCGTCGAGCTGCGCGGTTGCCCGCGCACCCGCGACCTCATCGACGCGGTACCGGCCAGCGAAGAGGACTGGGATACCGAGTACCTGGCGGCCATCCTGTCGATCCGTGTGGTCGACGGCCTGGACCAGGCGATCGAGCACATCAACCACCACGGCTCGCACCACACCGATGCGATCGTGACCGAGCAGCAGGGCCACGCCCGGCGTTTCGTCGCCGAAGTCGACTCGGCCTCGGTGATGGTCAATGCCCCGACCTGTTTCGCCGATGGCTTCGAGTATGGTCTGGGCGCCGAGATCGGCATTTCCACCGACAAGATCCACGCTCGCGGTCCAGTGGGGCTGGAAGGCCTGACCTGCGAGAAATACGTGGTGATCGGCGACGGCCAGCTGCGCGGCCAGGAGCCGGTCTGAGTTGACCGCACCGAGCCGCCCCGGTCCCCACGCTGTACACTCCCGCGCTGCGCGTCGAATCGGCGTGCTGGGCGGCACCTTCGACCCGGTGCACATCGGTCATCTGCGCGGCGCCGTGGAGGTGGTCGAGGCACTGGGTCTGGACGACCTGCGGCTGGTGCCCAGCGCGCGGCCGCCGCACCGCGACCAGCCGCAGGTATCGGCCGAGCAGCGCTTGGCCATGGTGCGTGCCGCGGTGCAGGGTCTGGCGCCCTTGAGCGTGGATGACCGCGAACTGGCGCGCGACAAACCGTCGTACACACTCGACACCCTGGTGTCGATGCGTGCCGAGCTGGACCCGCAAGACCAGTTGCTCCTGCTGCTGGGCTGGGACGCCTTTTGTGGCCTGCCCACCTGGTACCGCTGGGAAGAACTGCTGCAGCACTGCCATATCGTCGTGTTGCAGCGACCTGATGCCGACACCGAGCTGCCCGATGCCCTGCGCAATCTGGTGGCGGCGCGTTCCATCAGCGACCCGCAAGCCCTCAAGGGGCCCTGCGGGCAGATTACTTTCGTCTGGCAGGCACCGCTCGCGGTGTCGGCCACCCAGATCCGTCAACTGCTGGCCAGCGGCAAGTCGGTGCGTTTCCTGGTGCCTGACGCTGTACTGGCCTACATCGAGGCGCACGGGCTGTACCGTGCGTCCAATTGAACTGAACGAGTTTTTTTATGAGCAATAAGCAAGCAATCCCCGCAGAAGAAATCGTCGAGCTGACCAAAGCCGCTCTGGAAGACGTCAAGGCCCAGGACATCCTGGTCATCGACGTGCGCGACAAGAACAGCATCACCGACTTCATGGTCATCGCCACCGGTACCTCCAACCGCCAGATCAGCGCCATGCGCGAGAAGGTTCGCGAACTGGTCAAGGCCAAGGGCGTCAAGCCGCTGGGCGAAGAAGGCGCGGGCGACAGCGACTGGGTCCTGCTGGACCTGGACACCGTGGTGGTGCACATGATGACCGCCGCCGCGCGCCAGTTCTACGACCTGGAACGCCTGTGGCAGGGCGCCGAGCAGAGCCGTGCCGCCAGCGCTGCGCACCATACCCCTGGCCACCAGGCTCTTAACGACCAAGAGTAGCCTGGGCCATGCGTCTGCGTCTGATCGCGGTGGGTTCGCGCATGCCCAAGTGGGTGGAAGAAGGCTGGCATGAGTATGCCAAGCGTCTGCCTGCCGAGCTTGCGCTGGACCTGGTCGAAATTCCGCTGAACACCCGCGGCAAGAATGCCGACGTCGCACGCTTCATCCGTCAGGAAGGCGAAGCGATGCTGGCCAAGGTCGGCCCGGGCGAGCGCATCGTCACCCTGGAAGTGCACGGCAAGCCCTGGAGCACCGAGCAGTTGGCGGTGGAGCTGGATCGCTGGCGCCTGGACTCGCGCACGGTGAACTTCATGGTCGGTGGCCCCGAGGGGCTGGCGCCGGAAGTCTGCGCCCGTGCCGAGCAGCGCTGGTCGTTGTCGCCGCTGACCTTGCCTCACCCGCTGGTACGGATACTCATCGGCGAGCAGCTGTATCGCGCCTGGACCGTACTGTCCGGGCACCCTTATCACAAATAGGCCGTAAACCAGCCGATGTCCCAGCCGATTCGCCTCAAGGACCACGAGAAAGACGCGCGCACCGTGCGCAGCCGCGTCGTGGTCGGTGCGGCGGCGATTCTGGTGCTGATCTGCGTCCTGATCGCGCGCCTGTATTTCCTGCAGGTGATCCAGTACGAGTATCACTCCACGCTGTCGGAAAACAATCGGGTGCACGTGCAGCCGATTCCGCCCACGCGCGGGCTGATCTTCGACCGCAACGGCGTGGTCGTGGCCGACAACCGGCCCAGTTTCAGCCTGAGCATGACCCGCGAGCGCTCCGGCGACTGGCGTCAGGTGCTCGACACCATCGTCGAGGTGCTGGAGCTCAGCGACGAAGACCGGCAACTGTTCGAACGCCGCATGAAACAGGGGCGCCGGCCGTTCGAGCCGGTGCCGATCCTGTTCGAGCTCAACGAAGAGCAGATCGCCCGGGTCGCGGTGAACCAGTTTCGTCTGCCCGGTGTGGAAGTGGTCGCGCAATTGGTGCGGCACTACCCGCAGGGCGCGCATTTCGCGCACTCGGTGGGCTACGTCGGACGCATCAACGAGAAGGAACTCAAGACCCTGGATCCGGTGGACTACAGCGGTACTCATCACATCGGCAAAACCGGCATCGAGCGCTTCTACGAGCCGGAACTGCACGGCACGGTGGGTTACGAGGAAGTCGAGACCAATGCTCGCGGCCGTGTGCTGCGGGTGCTCAAGCGCACCGATCCGAAACCGGGCAAGGACATCGTCCTGAGCCTGGACATCAAGCTTCAGGAAGCCGCCGAAGAAGCGTTGGGCGGTCGGCGCGGTGCCATCGTGGCGATGGACCCGCGCACCGGTGAAGTGCTGGCCATGGTCAGCCAGCCCAGTTTCGACCCCAACCTGTTCGTCACCGGCATCGGTTTCCAGGCCTACGCCGACCTGCGCGACTCGATCGACCGACCGCTGTTCAACCGTGTATTGCGCGGCCTGTATCCACCCGGTTCGACGATCAAGCCCGCTGTGGCGATCGCCGGCCTGGATTCCGGCGTGATCAACGCCGGTTCGCGGGTGTTCGACCCCGGCTTCTATCAGCTGCCCAACTACGACCACAAGTACCGCAACTGGAACCGCACCGGCGATGGCTGGGTGGACCTGGACACCGCCATCATGCGTTCCAACGACACCTATTTCTATGACCTGGCGCACAAGCTGGGCATCGACAAGCTGGACAGCTACATGGGCCAGTTCGGCATCGGTCAGAAGGTGTCCCTGGACATGTTCGAGGAGTCGCCGGGCCTGATGCCTTCGCGCGAATGGAAGCGCAAGACCCGTCGCCAGGCCTGGTTCCCCGGCGAAACGCTGATCCTGGGCATCGGCCAGGGCTACATGCAGGCCACCCCGCTGCAATTGGCCCAGGCCACCGCTCTGGTGGCCAACAAGGGCAAATGGAATCGTCCGCGGCTGGCGCGCACCATCGAGGGCGCGCCGCCGGTGGACGAGAACCCCATGCCCGACATCGTGCTGCGCAACCCCTCCGATTGGGGCAAGGTCACTCATGGCATGGAGATGGTCATGCAAGGTGCCCGCGGTACCGCGCGCAAGGCGGCCATCGGCGCCAAGTACCGTATCGCCGGCAAGTCCGGTACGGCTCAGGTCGTCGCCATTCGCCAGGGCGAAAAGTACGACCGCAGCAAGGTCCAGGAACGCCATCGCGACCATGCCCTGTTCGTCGGCTTCGCGCCTGCCGACAACCCGCGCATCGTGGTGTCGGTGATGGTCGAGAACGGGGAGTCCGGTTCAGGCGTCGCCGCGCCCGTGGTGCGGCAGATCATGGATGCCTGGCTGCTCGGCCCCGACGGCCAGTTGAAACC
The DNA here is from genome assembly GCF_029960215.1 of Pseudomonas sp. PS01301. Classification (NCBI taxonomy): domain Bacteria; kingdom Pseudomonadati; phylum Pseudomonadota; class Gammaproteobacteria; order Pseudomonadales; family Pseudomonadaceae; genus Pseudomonas; species Pseudomonas sp. PS01301. Next base: position 20,132 of record NZ_JASCPM010000018.1, read on the forward strand.
CGAATACGCCAGCGCCGCGGGCGCGGAGATCACCGCCCTTGAAGAGTAATTTCGACCGCATCCTCTCCAGCGAGGATGTGATGCGTCGCCGCGCGACGTTCCTGCAACGCATCCATGTCGACGGCCCCCTGCTGATCCTGCTGCTGACCCTGGCGGCCGGCAGCCTGTTCGTGCTGTATTCGGCCAGCGGCAAGAACTGGGACCTGCTGATCAAGCAGGCGACCTCGTTCGGTCTGGGCCTGGTCTCGATGTTCGTCATCGCCCAGCTGGAACCGCGCTTCATGGCGCGCTGGGTACCCCTGGCCTACGTGGCCGGGGTGATATTGCTGGTGGTAGTGGACGTGATGGGCCACAACGCCATGGGCGCCACGCGCTGGATCAACATTCCCGGGGTCATCCGCTTTCAGCCCTCGGAATTCATGAAGATCATCATGCCGGCGACCATCGCCTGGTACCTGGCCAAGCGAACCCTGCCTCCCACGCTCAAGCACGTGGCGGCCAGCCTGGCCCTGATCGGCATTCCCTTCGTGCTGATCGTGCGTCAGCCGGACCTGGGCACGTCGCTGCTGATCCTGGCTTCGGGCGCCTTCGTGCTGTTCATGGCCGGGCTGCGCTGGCGCTGGATCCTCAGCGTGCTGGCTGCAGCCGTGCCCGTTGCCGTGGCCATGTGGTTCTTCATCATGCACGACTACCAGAAGCAGCGGATCCTGACTTTCCTCGACCCGGAGAGCGATCCGCTGGGGACCGGCTGGAACATCATCCAGTCCAAGGCGGCCATCGGCTCCGGCGGCGTGTTCGGCAAGGGCTGGCTGCTGGGCACCCAGTCGCACCTGGACTTCCTGCCGGAAAGCCATACCGACTTCATCATCGCGGTGCTGGGCGAGGAGTTCGGCCTGGTCGGTATCTGTGCGCTGCTGTTGATCTATCTGTTGTTGATCGGCCGCGGGCTGGTGATCACTGCGCAGGCCCAGACCCTGTACGGAAAGTTGCTGGCCGGCAGCCTGACCATGACTTTTTTTGTTTACGTTTTCGTCAATATCGGTATGGTCAGTGGCCTGCTGCCGGTGGTGGGGGTGCCGTTGCCATTCATTAGCTACGGCGGAACTTCGTTGGTGACCCTACTGTCAGCGTTTGGCGTTTTGATGTCGATCCACACCCATCGCAAGTGGATCGCACAGGTTTGAATAAGGTGAGCAATTGCATGCAAGTAATGCGTAGCTGGGCAGCTCGAAGCGTTCCCTGGATCGGCCTGATGGGCCTGTTGGGGTCGGCACAGCAAGCCAGCGCCGGCGACTACGGTGGCTCACCGCAGGTGACCCAGTTCATTGGTGAGATGACCCGCGACTATGGCTTCGCCAGCGACCAGTTGAACGAGGTATTCAGGGAAGTCGAGCGCAAGCAGTCGATTCTCGACGCGATCTCGCGTCCCGCCGAACGGGTCAAGCCGTGGAGCGAGTACCGGCCGATGTTCATCACCGATGCACGTATCGCCCGCGGCGTCGACTTCTGGCGTCAGCACGAAGCGGTACTGGCCCGTGCGGAACGCGAATACGGCGTCCCGGCGCAGGTCATCGTCGCGATCATCGGTGTCGAAACCTTCTTCGGCCGCAACACCGGCAATTATCGGGTGATCGATGCGCTGTCCACCCTGAGCTTCGATTACCCGCCGCGCGCGCCATTCTTCCGCAAGGAGCTGCGCGAGTTCCTCATGCTGGCGCGCGACGAGCAGCTCGATCCGTTGACCCTCAAGGGCTCGTACGCGGGGGCCATGGGCCTGCCGCAGTTCATGCCCAGCAGCTTCCGCGCCTACGCGGTGGATTTCGACGGCGACGGCCACATCAATATCTGGACCGACGCCGATGACGCCATCGGCAGTGTCGCCAGCTATTTCAAGGAGCATGGATGGGTCGCCGGCCAGCCAGTGGTCAGCCGGGCCAGCGTTTCCGGTCCACAGGTCGACGATGGCTTGAGCCCGGGCATCGACCCGGTCAAGAATGTCGGGCAGTTGCGGGCGCTGGGCTGGTCGAGTCATGATGCGCTGCGCGACGACCTGCCAGTGACTGCCTTCCGCCTGCAGGGCGCCGAAGGTCCGGAATACTGGATGGGCCTGAAGAATTTCTATGCAATCACTCGCTACAACCGCAGTGTGATGTACGCCATGGCTGTGCACCAACTGTCGGAATCGCTGGTTCAAGCACGGGGCGTCAAGTAATGCGGGCAATGCCGATACGTACATCCTCAGCCATCGCGGCCTGCGCGGCCCTGGGCCTGTTGCTCGCCAGCTGCTCGTCGACCCCGCCGCCGTCGCGTACCGTCAAGCAATCGGGCCCGACCGTCAAAGCCATTCCCGGCCTGAACATCAATCGGGCTCACAAGGACGGCGCGCCCTGGTGGGACGTCGACGTGTCGAAGATCCCCGACGCCGTACCGACCCTGCACACCGGTCCCTACAAGGCCAACCCCTACACGGTGCTGGGCAAGACCTACTTCCCGATAGCCGAGTCGCGCCAGTATCAGGCCACCGGCACGGCGTCCTGGTATGGCACCAAGTTCCACGGCCAGAACACCGCCAACGGTGAGGTCTACGACCTGTATGGCATGAGCGCGGCGCACAAGACCCTGCCGCTGCCCAGCTATGTGCGCGTGACCAACCTGGACAACAATCGCACGGTGGTGCTGCGGGTCAACGACCGCGGGCCTTTCTATTCCGACCGGATCATCGACCTGTCCTATGCTGCCGCCAAGAAGCTGGGCTACGCCGAAACGGGCACTGCGCGGGTCCGGGTCGAGGGGATCGATCCTCAGGAATGGTGGGCCCAGCGTGGTCGCCCGGCGCCGCTGGTGCTGAACCAGGGGCCGGTGGTGGCTCAGGCCCGGCCCAACATCACGCCGTCGGCCGGTACGGTCGAGCAATATACGCCGCCGCCGCAGCAACACGCGGTCGCCACGCTGCCGGTGCAGATGGACGCAAAAAAAAACGGTTCTGCACAAGCGTCTGGCCTGTATCTCCAGGTGGGAGCGTTCGCCAACCCCGACGCTGCGGAGCTGCTGCGTTCCAAGCTGAGCTCGATGGTCAGCGCACCGGCCTTCACCAGCCAGATCGCAGTCAACCAGCAGACGTTCTATCGGGTGCGCCTGGGACCGATCAATTCCCAGGGTGAAGCCCAGCAGATACAGGACAACGTGCGCATGGCCAACCTCGGCGTGCCCAAGTTGGTGACACTGGATTGAACCGCGCCGCCTGCGGGCGGCGCTGCAATGAACGCCCGGCAACGGGCGTGCGACACCGGGCCGCCCGCCCACAACAAGACTGCCCGCAAGGGCATGTGCCCATCAGCAATTTCGAGAGACGGATGAACATCACCACATTTGCCAAACGCCTGTGCCTGCTTGTACCGCTGATCATTGCCCCTGCCGCTTGGGCGGCAGATCAGATGATGCCAGCGCCGCCGCAACTGGCTGCCAAATCCTACGTGCTGATGGAAGCTTCCAGCGGTAACGTGCTGGTTGAAAACAACGGCGACCAGCGTCTGCCGCCAGCCAGCCTGACCAAACTGATGACCGCGTACATCGCCACCCTGGAGATCCGTCGCGGCCAGATCGGCGAGAACGACCCGGTCACCGTCAGCGAAAACGCCTGGCGCACCGGCGGCTCGCGGATGTTCATCAAGGTCGGCACCCAGGTGTCGGTCAGCGACCTGCTGCACGGCATCATCATCCAGTCGGGCAACGACGCTTCGGTGGCGCTCTCCGAGCACATCGCCGGCAGCGAAGACGCCTTCGCCGACATGATGAACACCACCGCCGGCAAACTGGGCATGAGCAACAGCCACTTCATGAACCCGACCGGTCTGCCGAACCCTGAGCACTATTCCACCGCTCACGACATGGCACTGCTGGCTCGCGCCATCATCCACGAAGACCCGGCCCACTATGCGATCTACTCGCAGAAGGAGTTCTTCTGGAACAACATCAAGCAGCCCAACCGCAACCTGCTGCTGTGGCGTGACAAGACCGTCGACGGTCTGAAGACCGGCCACACCGAAGAAGCCGGCTACTGCATGGTGTCCTCGGCCGTGCGCGACGGCATGCGTCTGATCGCCGTGGTGTTCGGCACCAACAGCGAACAGGCCCGTGCAGCCGAGACCCAGAAGCTGCTGACCTACGGCTTCCGTTTCTACGAAACCCAGACCTTCTACCAGAAGGGCACCGAGCTGGCCAAAGCGCCGGTGTGGAAGGGCGACATCCGCGAGATCAAGGCCGGCCTGGCTGAAGACCTGACCATGACGCTGCCCAAGGGTCAGTTGAAGAACCTGGCTGCCAGCATGACCATCAACCCGCAGCTGACCGCGCCCATCGCCAAGGGCGACGTGATCGGCAAGGTCGAAGTGAAGAACGGTGACAAGATCGTTCAGACCTCCGATCTGATCGCGTTGGACGATGTACAGGAAGGTGGTATTTTCCGCCGCGTGTGGGATAGCGTTCGTCTATTCTTCTACGGCTTGTTCAACTGATATCGCGACCGCGCGCCCTCGCCTTGGCAACAGGCGGGGGCGTTGTTGTTTTCACGGTTTACCCGAGGCCGTCATCGTCATGACCGATACCGAAGTAAAAGAACCGAAGATCGAATTCCCCTGCGCCGACTACCCGATCAAGATCATCGGCGACACCGGCGTGGGCTTTCGCGACACGGTGGTGAAGATCGTCGAGAAGCACGCCACCGTCAATCACGACAAGAACGCCGAGCGCCAGAGCACCAACGGCAACTACACCACTCTGCAGTTGCACATCCTGGCGACCGGCCAGGAACAGCTCTACAACATCAACAGTGAGCTGCGCGCCACCGGCATCGTCAAAATGGTGCTTTGATGCCGCAATGCCTGGGGTTTCGCGAACTCGGTCTGATGCCTTACGAGCCCGTCTGGCACGCGATGCAGCGGTTCACCGATCAGCGCGATGCGGACGCCGCCGATGAAGTCTGGCTGGTCCAGCATCCGGCGGTCTTCACCCAGGGCCAGGCGGGCAAGGCCGAGCACCTGCTGGTGCCCGGCGAGATCCCGGTGGTGCAGGTCGACCGCGGTGGTCAGGTGACCTACCATGGCCCCGGCCAACTGGTGGTGTACCTGCTGCTGGACGTGCGCCGGCTGGGCTACGGTGTGCGCGAGCTGGTCACGCGCATGGAGCATACCCTGATCGATCTGCTGGCTTCCTACGGTGTGCCTGCCGCAGCCCGTGCGGATGCCCCCGGCGTCTACGTGGACGGCGCGAAGATCGCCTCGCTGGGCCTGCGTATCCGCCGTGGTTGTTCATTCCACGGCCTGGCGCTGAACGTCGACATGGACCTCGCGCCCTTTCGACGGATAAATCCATGTGGATATGCCGGCCTGCCGATGACGCAGATGTGCGATCATGTCGCACCCCTTGAATTTGCCGAGGTCAGTGCAAGGCTGCGAGCGCAGCTGGTCAAGCACCTCGACTATGTTGAGCAGACGACCCTTACGGGCGGAATCGACTGATATGACTACCGCGACAGAAGCTGTGCAAACGCTGATCCCCCTGCAGAACCTCGCCGAGGGTGCGCCCAAGGCCAACGCGCCACGGCCCAAGGTCGAGGCGGGCGTCAAGCTGCGCGGTGCCGAAAAGGTCGCGCGCATCCCGGTCAAGATCATCCCCACCGAAGAGCTGCCGAAAAAGCCCGACTGGATCCGTGTGCGCATTCCGGTGTCGCCCGAAGTCGACCGCATCAAGCAGCTGCTGCGCAAGCACAAGCTGCACAGCGTCTGCGAAGAGGCCAGTTGCCCCAACCTGGGCGAATGCTTCTCCGGCGGTACCGCGACCTTCATGATCATGGGCGACATCTGCACCCGTCGCTGCCCGTTCTGCGATGTGGGTCATGGTCGCCCCAAGGCGTTGGACGCCGACGAGCCGATGAACCTCGCCGTGGCCATCGCCGATCTGCGCCTCAAGTACGTGGTGATCACCTCGGTGGACCGCGATGACCTGCGCGACGGCGGTGCCCAGCACTTCGCCGACTGCCTGCGCGAGATCCGCAAGCTGTCACCCGGCGTGCAGTTGGAAACCCTGGTGCCCGACTACCGTGGGCGTATGGACGTGGCACTGGCCATCACGGCGCAAGAGCCGCCGGATGTGTTCAACCACAACCTGGAAACCGTACCGCGCCTGTACAAGGCTGCGCGTCCGGGTTCGGACTATCAGTGGTCGCTGACCCTGCTGCAGAAGTTCAAGGAGCTGGTGCCCCATGTGCCGACCAAGTCCGGCCTGATGCTGGGTCTGGGCGAAACCGACGAGGAAGTGATCGAGGTCATGCACCGCATGCGCGAGCACAACATCGACATGTTGACCCTGGGCCAGTACCTGCAGCCATCGCGCAGCCACTTGCCGGTCCAGCGCTTCGTGCACCCGGACACCTTCGCCTGGTTCGCCGAGGAAGGCTACAAGATGGGCTTCAAGAACGTCGCCTCCGGGCCGTTGGTGCGCTCCTCGTACCATGCCGACCAGCAGGCGCACGAAGCCAAGATCAAGCTCTGACATCTGCCGGCGTAGAGCAGGCACCGCCTGGTCTACGCCGGACCCACGATTGCGGAGTTTTTCCCATGCAATTACCCCCACGCCTGCCCGACCACGGCACGATCGCCCTGATCGCGCCGGCGGGCCCCATCGAGCTGGACATCGAAGCAGCTTGCGCCTGGGCCCGAGCGCGCGGCTACACGCTGCGGATCTACCCCGGTGTTGCGCTGGCCCAGGGTTATCTGGCCGGTAGCGACGAGGCCCGCCTGCAAGACCTCCACGACGCGTTTTCCGATCCCGAAGTAGATGCCATTTTCTGCCTGCGTGGTGGCTACGGTACGCCCCGTCTGCTGGACAAGATCGACTTCCCGCTACTGGCGCGCCACCCCAAACCCTTCGTGGGCTACAGCGATATCACCGCGTTGCATGTGGCCATCGCTCGCCATGCCGGGTTCGTGACCTTCCACGGGCCGCTGTTCAAATCCGATCTGCTGACGCAGAAACAGGCGCCGACCGAGTCTTCGTTGTGGCAGATGCTGCGCGGAGAGCTGGGGGCAGGGGACCTGTTGCGGCATCCCCCAGCGTGGCCGCTGACCACGATACTGCCTGGCCAGGCTCAAGGGCGATTGATGGGCGGCAACCTGGCGATGATCAGTGCCACGCTGGGAACGCCGTACGAGCTGCCTGGCGATGACATCGTGCTGTTCATCGAGGACGTCAACGAGCCGCTGTACCGCGTGGATCGTTTCCTGACCCACCTGCGCCTGGCCGGCAAGCTGCGTGGGGTGCAGGGTGTGATCGTGGGCGACTTCGCGGGCATCGGTGTCGAGCAAATGACGCCGCTGCTGCTCGATACGTTTCAGGCCGATGGCATTCCAGTGCTGGCCGGGTGGCGCAGTGGTCATTGCGATCCGAACCTGACTTTGCCGCTGGGCGCGCAGGTCAGGCTTGACGCCACTGAGCGCCAGGTCTGGTTGGAGCAGGATGTGGTGGCCTAGGCGACGCCAAGGCCACCACATCCTGTTACTGCTGCGCCCGCAAGGCTTCCAGCAGTTTGTGGGTCGGATAGCCGTCAGCTGGCCAGCCCAGGGTTTGCTGCGCACTGCGGATAGCCTTGCGTGTGTTGGCGCCGATGATGCCGTCCGGAGCGCCGGCGTCGTAATTGCGCGCAGTCAACCGGCTCTGCAACTCGATGCGCTCGGTGCGTGTGAGGGGCATGTCATCTTTCGGCCAGGTGCCTTGAATGTAGCCCGAACCCTGGAAGCGCTGTGCCAGCAGGCTCACGCCCAATGCGTACGACGAGGAGTTGTTGTACTTCAGGATCGCGCGGAAATTATCGAACACCAGAAAGGCCGGGCCGCGGTAGCCGGCGGGCAGAAGCAGCGCCGCCGAGGCATTCTCGCTGCCCGCCGGGACTCCGCCGCCGGGCATCGTCGCTACACCCAGACGCTGCCATTCGCTGACCGGCTTGCGACTGCTGCCGTCGGCCAAGGCGTAGTCGAAGCCGTCGGGCAGGCGCACTTCCAGGCCCCAGGTCTGGCCGCTTTGCCAGCCAGAGCTTTGCAGGTAGTGGGCCGTAGAGGCGAGGGCGTCGGCGGCGCTGTTCCAGATGTCGCGGCGACCATCGCCGTCGAAGTCCACGGCGTGGGAATTGTAGGTGGTGGGGATGAACTGGGTCTGGCCCATGGCACCGGCCCACGAGCCGAGCATGCGCTCAGGTTGGATGTCGCCATTCTGCAGGATCTGCAACGCAGCCAGCAGCTGGCTTTGCGCGAACTCAGGGCGGCGGCCTTCGTAAGCCAGGGTCGCCAACGAGCGGATCACCGATTTGTCGCCCTGGATCTGACCGAAGCTGCTTTCCATGCCCCACACGGCAACCAGCACCTGGCGCTCGACGCCGTAGCGCTGCTCGATGCTCGTCAGCACGTCCGCATACTGGTCAAGCATGGCCTGGCCACGGCGCACGCGAGTCGGGGAGATGGCGCCGTCGAGGTATTCCCACACCGGACGGCTGAATTCAGGTTGGCTGCGATCAGCCTTGATTACGCTCAGGTCGGGCGTGACGCCTTCAAAGGCGCGGTCGAACAGCTGCGCGTCGACGCCGCTGCGCAGCGCTTGCTGGCGGAAGCCCTGTTGCCATTCTGCGAATGTCTGGGTTGGCAGCACCGGGGTGTCGACGCTGCTCGGCGCGGGCGCCATGGGCACAGGCAGGGAAGGCTGGACGATCGGAGCGGGCAGGGTGTCGGCGACGGTGGGTTTTTCCGCGCAGGCAACCAGCAAGGCCAGGCAGGTAGTCACGGCGAACTGGCGCATGGGCCAGCCAGAGGTACGACGAGAAGACATTCACAAGTCCAGGGCTTTCGGGGCAGAGGCAAACCTTAACATGCCAGCCGAACCTGTAGCATGGGTTTAGCCTTGTCAGCGATCAGCCCGACACGCTGCAGTGCGGCTTTGCGGGAGCGGGCTCTGCCCGCGAATGCAGCGACGCAATGTATCTGACACACCGCAGTGAATGCTCCATCTGCCCACCAGAATGCTGCGCTATTCGGCCGGAAGGGCCAGGCGCTGGCCCGCCATCAACAGCGATAACCGCGACAACCCCACCCACACCGAACCTGGCGCCTGGCCCTTGATCTGCGCGTCGATGCGTTGTGCATCCTGCAGCAACTGCGCCCAGCGCAGTGCCGAATGCCGCTGCAGAGCCTTGCTCATCAGCGGCTTGCGCTTGTCCCAGACGGGCGGGCGGGCCTGGCTGAAAGCCTTGTCCAGCGACACCCCCTGGCTGTACTGCTGCGACAGGCTGGCCAGCAGACGCAGCTCGCGGGCCAGCGCCCAGAGGATGACCGGCGGCTCGACACCCTCGCCACGCAACCCTTCGAGCATGCGCAGAGCATGTTCGGCCTGGCCATTGAGGATCGCATCGATCAGGCCGAACACGTCGAAGCGAGCACTGTCGGCGACCGCCGATTGCACCGTCTCCAGCGTGATCTGGTTACCCTCGGCCAGCAACTTGAGCTTTTCGATCTCCTGCGCGGCCGCCAGCAGATTGCCCTCAACCCGCGCGGCGATCAGCTCCACCGCATCCGGTTGCGCCGCCAGCCCGGCCTGGGCCAGGCGCTGGCGGATCCATTGCGGCAACTGCTGCGCATCCACCGGCCAGATCTGCACGAACTGCGTGTGCGCGCCATCCACCAGCGCCTTGCCCCACTTGGTTTTCTGCGCACTGCCATCCAGCTTGGGCAGGCTGATCAACAGCACGGTATCTTCGGCAGGTCGTGAGCAGTATTCGATCAGCGCCGCAGCGCCCTTGTCACCCGGCTTGCCCGAAGGCAGGCGCAGTTCCAGCAGGCGCCGCTCGGCAAACAGCGACAGGCTGGCACCGGCCTGCAGCAGCGTGCCCCAATCGAAGTTGCTGTCGGCACTGAACACCTGACGTTCGTCGAAGCCTTGCTGACGCGCCGTGGCACGTATGGCGTCCGCCGCTTCCTGGCAGAGCAGCGGATCGTCGCCGCTGACCACATAGACAGGCGCAAGCGGGCCTTGCAGGTGTTTGCCGAGCTGGGCGGGGCTGATTTTCATGGACGCATCGACAGGATTGAACACTTCACGGGTGCGATGGCAGCGAAAAGGGCGCCTGAGCGCCCTTGTCTGCCTTACTGATTGGGGATCTGGATCGGCGACTGCTGGGGCGTTGCATCCATCACACGCTGAGCTTCGGCGGCCGCATCGGCTTCGGCCTTGGCGCGTGCGTCGGCATCTACCTGCAGCTTTTGCAGCTGGGCAGGGGTGATCTGCTGCAGACGCAGCATCATGCGCTGGACCAGCTCGTTGCGCATTTCACGACGCACCTGGCTGGCTTCCTGGTCCGAACCGGTCAGGTTGTTGCCGTCGTGGACATAAACCTTCTGCACTTCGATCTTGTCGTTGAGCAAGCTCAGGTTGTTCTGCCCGCGAATCTCATATTGCAGCATGTTGCTCAGCTCGTACTCGGACGAGCGCGCCGAACCGCTGTAGCTGGCGGTGCGACGATCCTCGCGCTCGTTCACCAGGTCCAGGGTGTACGGTGCGCCGCTGGCCACGTGGACCCCGCTGTTCTGCAACGCCTTGCGCAATTGCACCACGGTCTGGCCGTAGGCGTCGCGCGCAGTAAGGTTGAGTTCCTTGATGGCCATCTCGTTGGTACCGGTACCGCGGAGCTGGAAACCACAGGCGCTCAGCAGGACAGCCAGGCCCATAACCAGCAGATTGCGTTTGATCATCTTGTTGCTCCCTAGAAACCTTGTTGGCTGTGGCATGCGTGACGGGCGCCCGGTGAAGCGGGCGCCGGTCGATCAGCTGGCGACGATGTTGACCAGTTTACCTGGTACGACGATGACCTTGCGGATGGTCAGGCCGTCGGTGAAACGCAGCACGTTTTCGTTGACCCGTGCGGCGGCTTCGATCTCTTCGCGGCTGGCACTGGCAGGCATGTCGATCTGGCCACGCAGCTTGCCGTTGACCTGGATGACCAACTGCAGACTGTCCTGCACCAGGGCCGATTCGTCCAATACAGGCCAGCCGGCATCGATTACCGCATCGGCGTGGCCCAACTGCTGCCAGAGCTCGTGGCTGATGTGCGGCGTGATCGGTGCCAGCAGCAGGGTCACGGTTTCCAGACCTTCGTGCAGCAAGGCACGATCCTGAGCCGTGGCCTGCGGGGCCTTCTCCAGCACGTTCATCAGCGTCATCACCTGGGCGATGGCGGTGTTGAACTTGTGGTTCTGGCCCACATCCTGACTGGCCTGCTTGATCGCCAGGTGGATCGCGCGGCGAACGGCTTTCTGTTCGTCGTCCAGAGCTGCGACGTCGAGCGGGGCATGCGAACCCTGGCCGACATGTGCCTGCGCCAGACGCCAGACGCGCTTGAGGAAGCGGTGCGAGCCTTCCACGCCGGAGTCGGACCACTCCAGGCTCATGTCCGGTGGCGAGGCGAACATCATGAACAGGCGGCAGGTATCGGCACCGTACTGGTCGATCATCGATTGCGGATCGACGCCGTTGTTCTTCGACTTGGCCATCTTCTCGGTGCCGCCGATTTCCACCGGCAGGCCGTCGCTGATGAGTTTGGCCGATACGATCTTGGCCTTGGCATCGCGGACCAGCTCGACGTCGGCTGGGTTGAACCAGGTCTTGCTGCCGTTGGCTTCGAGACGGTAGTAGGTTTCGGCGATGACCATGCCCTGGGTGAGCAGGTTCTTGAACGGCTCGTTGGAGCTGACCAGGCCTTCGTCGCGCATCAGCTTGTGGAAGAAGCGCGCGTACAGCAGGTGCAGGATCGCGTGCTCGATACCACCGATGTACTGGTCCACCGGCAACCAGTGGTTGGCAGCGGCCGGATCGACCATGCCGCCTTCATAGTGCGGCGAAGCGTAACGGGCGAAGTACCAGGACGATTCCACGAAGGTGTCCATGGTGTCGGTTTCGCGCTTGGCCGGTGCGCCGCATTTCGGGCAGGTGCACTCGTAGAACTCGGGCATGCGTGCCAGTGGCGAACCGGCACCATCGGGGACCACGTCTTCGGGCAACACGACCGGCAGCTGATCCTCGGGGACCGGAACGTCGCCGCAGGCATCGCAGTGCACGATCGGGATCGGGCAGCCCCAGTAGCGCTGGCGGCTGATGCCCCAGTCACGCAGGCGGAACTGAGTGCGCGACTTGCCCAGGTCCTTCTTGATCAAGGCCACTTCGATGGCGTCAAATGCACCTTCGAAATCGAGGCCGTCGAATTCGCCGGAGTTGATCAGCGGGCCGTGTTCATTGTAGGCCGCGAGCCATGGTGCAGGCGTCAGCTCGCCGGCGCTGGTGCGCACCACCGGCTTGATCGGCAGGTCGTACTTCAAGGCGAACTCGAAATCGCGCTCGTCGTGGGCCGGAACGGCCATGACCGCACCGTCGCCGTAGTGCATCAGTACATAGTTGGCGACCCAGACCGGCAGCTTCTCGCCGGTGAGCGGATGCTCGACGAACAGCGCGGTCGGCATCCCGCGTTTTTCCTGGGTAGCGACGTCGGCCTCGGCCACGCTGCCGCTCTTGCACTCCTCGATGAAGGCCTGCAACGCGGCATCGGAGCGTGCGGCCAGGGTCGCCAGCGGATGTTCTGCGGCAACGGCAACGTAGGTAGCGCCCATCAGCGTGTCGGGACGCGTGGTGAACACTTTCAGCGTCCCGGCCTCGCCGATCGAAGACTGATCGTAAGGGAACTGCACTTCCATGCCCTTGGACTTGCCGATCCAGTTGCGCTGCATGGTCTTGACCTGTTCCGGCCAGCCCGGCAGTTCGTCGAGGCTCTCCAGGAGCTCGTCGGCGTACGCGGTGATCTTGAAGTAGTACATCGGGATTTCGCGCTTCTCGATGAGCGCGCCCGAACGCCAGCCCCGACCGTCGATGACCTGTTCGTTGGCCAAGACCGTCTGGTCCACCGGGTCCCAGTTCACGGTACCGTTCTTGCGGTAGATCACGCCTTTTTCGAACAGGCGGGTGAACAGCCATTGTTCCCAGCGGTAGTAGTCGGGCTTGCAAGTGGTGACTTCGCGCGACCAGTCGATGGCCAGGCCCAGGCTCTTGAGCTGGGTCTTCATGTAGGCAATGTTTTCGTACGTCCACTTGGCCGGCGCGACGTTGTTCTTCATGGCCGCGTTTTCCGCAGGCATGCCGAAGGCGTCCCAACCCATGGGCTGCAGGACGTTCTTGCCCTGCATGCGCTGATAGCGTGCAATCACATCGCCAATGGTGTAGTTGCGCACGTGCCCCATGTGCAGTTTGCCGCTGGGGTAGGGGAACATCGACAGGCAGTAGTACGTGTCCTTGCCTGGCTGTTCACTCACTTCAAAAGACTTCTTCGCATCCCAGAAGGACTGGGCGGCGGCTTCGATTTCGCGGGGCTGATAGAGTTCGTGCATGGCTACTTTGCGCTGAGAAATGGGTGACCTTATCCGGCAGCTGCTAAATAGGCTGAGCCTGTTGGCAAGGTACGATGATATTAAACGCCGTAGCATACATGACCCCCCTCTATCGAGGGAAACCTTGATTGCAGCTGCCATCGCTCGACCAAGCGCCTGGCGCGATCCGTTGGTCGCTGCAACCGACTGATTTTCCAGCCAGCGCTAAGCTTGGGGAGGATAGAGCGTTTTTTTCTGGAGTGAGGTGAGCCAATGGTAGAGCCGCATATCAAGGCCATGCAGCCTGATGTTTACGAACGTCTCATCGACCGTCTGGGGCTGGCCCTGGATGTGGCCCGAACAGCGGTTCGCCTGCGCGATGAAAAGCCTGCGGAACTGGAGTTGCGTGGCTTGAGCCGGGCCGAGTACGAATTGATCGACGCCTACCTGCATGTCTGTGGCGAGCGCGCCTGTGCCGAGCCGTCGGCCCCCACTGTGCCGGTACGCAAGGCATCGGCCAAGGTGTACTGGCTGCACGAGCGCGACCGACGCAGGTCGTCCATCGGCAGGCATGGCCGTGGGTATTCGGGGAAACCGTGAGCGCAGTTGTTCGCCAGCGCGGCAACGCTTAGGCTTCGGGCATTTTCTGGAGATGCCCGATGTTTTCACGTTTCATCCTCAAACAGTTGTTGCTGCCGCCCGGAATTTTTTTCGTCCTGTTGCTGGTCGCCTGGTGGCTGCGCCGTCGCTGGCCACGGTTGGCGGGCGCCTGCTTCGTCGCCGGATTGGGTGGGCTATGGCTGATGAGCCTGCCGGTGGTGATGCAGCAGGCGGCGAACTGGCTCGAAAGCGAACCGGCACTGCCAGTGCAGGGGTGGAGCACCTTGGCGCAGCGTGCCGACGCCATCGTGATTCTGGGAGCCGGTCGCGAGCGCGGCGACCCGGCCTGGGACGGCATCGATCAGCCGACCGGTGTCGCGCTCGAACGGGTCCGCTACGCGGCCAGGCTGGCCAAGGCGTCCGGGCTTCCGGTGCTGACTTCCGGTGGCCTGCACTATGGCTCGCCGCCCAGCGAGGCGTGGATCATGGCGCAGTCGTTGCGCGACGATTTCGGCACCTCGGCGCGCTGGATGGAAGAGCGCAGCCGCACGACCTGGGAGAACGCCGAGTTCAGCGCCCAGTTACTTGCCGAGCACGGCATCAAGCGTGTGGTGGTGGTCACTCAGGCCTGGCACATGCAGCGCTCGCGGTGGAGCTTCGAGCAGCACGGGCTGCAGGTGGTGCCGGCACCGGTGGGCTTTCTGGGTACCGACAATGCACGGCCGCTGGGAGGGTGGTTGCCTGAAAGCAAGGCGATCTGGCAGAACGGCCAGCTGCTCAATGAAGCGGTGGGGTTGGTGGGGTACAAGATGTTTTATCGGTGATCTCGAGGGCCTCTTCGCGGGCAGCACAAACACCATCAAACTTGGCCGGCAGCCCGTTTACGCACCAACGCCCACCCCAGCAACAACACACACACCACCGTCATCGGCCATGACCGCAGCTGCAGATAAGGCGTCAGACCCTGCATCGGCGTCACCTCGCCATACATCACCGCCTCCTCGAACTGCGGCACCTGGGTGGTGATGTTGCCGAACGGATCGATCAACGCAGTGACACCGTTGTTGGTGGCGCGGATCATCCAGCGGCCGGCCTCCAGCGCGCGCATCTGTGCCATCTGCAGGTGTTGCAGCGGACCTATCGAAGTGCCGAACCAGGTGTCGTTGCTGATCGTCAGCAGCAGGTCGCTGCGTGCGGCCATGCTCGCGGCCAGCTCCGGATACACCACTTCGTAGCAGATGAACGGCGCGATCTGGTATCCCTTGGCCTGCAGCAACGGCTGGTCGGCCGGGCCGCGTGCGAAGTCGGACATAGGCAGGTCGAAGAACGCGATCAGGCCGCGCAGCAGATCCTGCAAGGGCACATATTCGCCGAAGGGCACCAGCTTCTGCTTGCGGTACAAGCCTTCGCCGTCACCTACCACGGTAATGCCGTTGTAGAACCGGCGCTGACCGTCTTCCACCTGGCGTATGGGCACGCCGGTGATCAGTGCCGAATGCCGGTCGCTGGCAAACCTGCCCATCATCGCCAGATAGCCTTGAGCCGAGTCCATCAGTACCGGCACCGCCGTTTCCGGCCAGACGATGAGGTCCACGGGCTTGGAAACGAAGGTTTTGTCGCGATACAGCTGCAACTGATGATCGACCGCTTCGGGGTTCCACTTGATGCTCTGGGCAATGTTGCCCTGGACCGCCGCCACGTTCAGCGGCTCGCCGGCGGGGGTCGTCCAGTTGTGGCCCTTGAATGCCTGGCCGAGGATCCACGGCGCCAGCAGCAACACCACAGCGCCCGCCAGCAATGGCTTGCGGTGGCGCAGGCGTGCAAGGTTGCACAACAGCGCCGCGGTCAAGGCGAGGGCGAAGGACACCAGCCACATGCCGCCCACTGGCGCCAGGCCGGCAAGCGGACCATGCAACTGGCTGTAGCCGCTGTACAGCCAGGGGAAACCGGTCAAAAACCAGCCGCGGAATGCTTCCTGGCCCAACCACAGCGCGGCAAAGGCCAGGGCGTCGGCCAGAGGCGCATCGGTGCGCCGCAGCCAGCGCGCCCACACCCAGGCGGGCAGGGCGAAGAACAGCGCGACCGCAGCGACGAAGCCGAGCATCAGCAAGCCTGCCAACGCCACCGACGCGCCGCCATAAGTATGAATGCTGACGTAGATCCAGCTGGTGCCGGCACCGAACAGACCGAAACCGTAGCACCAGCCACGGCCCAGCGCCTGGCGCGGTTTCAGCTCGCGCAGGCCGAGATAGAACAACGCCAGCGAAAGCAGGGCCAGCGGCCAGAGATCGAAGGGGGCCAGGAACAGCGGGGTCATCCCGCCGGCCGCCATGGCCAGCAGGTTACCGGGCCAGCCGGGGCGGGTGATCCAGCGCATTATTTTCCTTAACGAGGGGTCTGGGCAGGTGCCTCAGCGGGCGATTGGCGTAAGGCGCAGCAAGTGGATGCGGCGGCTGTCGGCGTTGAGGATGCGAAAGCGCCAGGCACCGATTTCGGTCGTCTCGTTGCGCTTGGGCAGGTGGCCGAAGGCACTCATCACCAGGCCACCGACGGTGTCGAATTCATCGTCGGAGAACTGGCTTTCGAAGAACTCGTTGAAGTTCTCGATCGGGGTCAGCGCCTTGATCAGGAAGTCACCGCTGGGCAGGGGCTTGATGTAGCTGTCTTCCTCGACGTCGTGCTCGTCCTCGATGTCGCCGACGATCTGTTCCAGCACGTCTTCGATAGTCACCAGGCCCGCCACACCGCCGTATTCGTCGATCACGATGGCCATGTGGTTATGGTTGGCGCGGAACTCGCGCAGCAACACGTTCAGACGCTTGGACTCGGGCACGAAAGTGGCCGGGCGCAGCAGATCCTTGATGTTGAAGTTCGCGTGGTCGTTCTGCAGGATCAGCGGCAGCAGGTCTTTGGCCAGCAGCACGCCGATCACGTCGTCGTGGTTCTCGCCCACCACCGGGTAGCGCGAGTGCGCGGCATCGATGACCGCCGGCAGGAATTCCTGCAGGGTCTGCGTGGACTTGATGCTGATCAGCTGCGAGCGCGGCACCATGATGTCGCGCACTTGCAGGTCGGCGACCTGGATGGCGCCTTCCACGATGGTCAATGCTTCGCTGTCCAGGAGCTTGTTCTGGTGCGCTTCGCGCAGCAGTTCCAGCAGTTCCTGGCGGTTCTTGGGCTCATGGGCAAAGGCCTGGGTCAGTTTACCCAACCATGACTTCTGCCCGTTGCTCGATCGATCTTCGCTCATAGCCCTTTACTCGTGATCCTTGCCAATTGCTTTGGTGGGGGTGTCGTCGACGTCTTCGTCGGCGGCATAGGGGTCCGGATGACCCAATTCTGCTAGCAACTCTCGTTCCAGCGCTTCCATTTCCTCGGCCTCATCGTCGTCGATGTGGTCGTAGCCCAGCAGGTGCAGGCAGCCATGCATCACCAGGTGCGCCCAGTGTGCGTCCAGAGCTTTGCCCTGTTCGGCGGCCTCGCGCTCGACTACCGGCACACAGATGACCAGGTCGCCCAGCAGCGGAATGTCGAGCAGGTCGTCCGGCACGTCTGCGGGAAATGAAAGCACGTTGGTTGCGTAATCTTTGTGACGATAGGTGAGATTCAGCTCGCGGCCTTCGGTTTCATCGACCAGGCGGATGGTCATCTCCGAATCGGCGCTGCGCTGGCGCAACGCCAGTTCGCACCAGCGGCGGAACTCGGCATCGCTCGGGCCAGGCGTGGTGCTGGCCCGTTGCAGGTCAAGCTCAAGCATCGCGGCGTTTGTCCCCGGCCTCGTTGACGGTGGCGGGCTGGGCGTCGAAACGCTCGTAGGCCTCGACGATGCGCTGCACCAGCGGGTGACGAACGACGTCCTTGGGCATGAAGTGGGTGAAGCTGATGCCCGGAACGTCCTTGAGCACTTCGATCACCTGGCCCAGGCCTGACTTGGTGCCCTTGGGCAGGTCGACCTGGGTGATGTCGCCGGTGATCACCGCGGTCGAGCCGAAGCCGATGCGGGTCAGGAACATCTTCATCTGTTCCACGGTGGTGTTCTGGCTCTCATCGAGGATGATGAAGCTGTTGTTCAGGGTGCGTCCGCGCATGTAGGCCAGTGGCGCGATCTCGATGACCTGTTTTTCGATCAACTTGGCGACGTGTTCGAAGCCGAGCATTTCGTACAGCGCGTCGTACAGTGGACGCAGGTAGGGGTCGATCTTCTGGGCCAGATCGCCGGGCAGGAACCCGAGCTTTTCGCCCGCTTCCACGGCAGGGCGCACCAGAAGAATGCGTCGAACCTGCTCGCGCTCCAGCGCATCGACGGCAGCGGCCACGGCCAGGTACGTCTTGCCGGTACCGGCCGGGCCGATGCCGAAATTGATATCGTTGGCCAGGATTTCCTTGACGTAGCGCTGCTGATTCAAACCGCGCGGCTTGATCATGCCCTTGCGGGTACGCAGCGCCACCGGCACTTCGCCCGAAGCCGGGTTGTCCAGCTCCTCGACGGCCGATTCCTGTAAAAACAGGTGAACGGTGTCGGGGGACAACTCGGTGGCCTTGGTTTCCCGGTACAGGCGGCGCAGCAGGTTTTCCGCCGAGCGCGTGTGCTGGGCGTCGCCGATCAGTTCGAACTGATTGCCACGGTTGCGAATTTCGATTTCCAGGCGCTGTTCGATCAAGCGCAGATGCTCGTCGAATTGTCCGCACAGGTTGGCGAAGCGGCGAGCCTCGAAAGGCTCGAGCAAGAAGCGATGTGGTTCGATAGGTGCGTTCAAGGTCGTATTCGGCCGCCCGACGGCAATTGAAATGAGTCCAAGGATAACCCCTGTCAGGGGCGGGGCGAAAGGGGCGAGCGGCGAATGGCGCTCGCCGCCTCCTTGTAGGAGCGGCCATCGGCCGCGCAGGGTTCGCCGTGGTGCGGCTGTCAGGCCAGCAGTTCACCACGCAGGGAGTGGGGCCGGGCCTCGGCGATGTGGATGTCGACGAACTGGCCGATCAGTCGGGCATCCGAGCAGGTGAAGTTGACGATACGGTTGTTCTCGGTACGCCCCTGCAACTGGCCCGGATCCTTGCGCGAATAATCGGTGACGAGGATGCGCTGGGTGGTCCCGACCATCTGCCGGCTGATCTCGAACCCTTGCTGATTCAAGCGATGCTGCAAGGCATCCAGGCGCTGTTTCTTCACCGCCTCGGGCGTGTCATCGGCCAGGTCGGCCGCAGGTGTGCCGGGCCGCTGGCTATAGATGAAGGAATACGAGAAATCCATGCCCACGTCGGCGACCAGTTTCATGGTCTGCTCGAAGTCCTTCTCGGTCTCGCCGGGGAAACCGATGATGAAGTCCGAACTGATGCAGATGTCCGGCACCGCTGCCTTGAGCTTGCGCAACTTGGACTTGTATTCCAGCACCGTGTGCCCGCGCTTCATCGCGGCCAGCACGCGGTCCGAACCGGACTGCACCGGCAGATGCAGGTGTTTCACCAACTGCGGCACTTCGGCGTGGGCCAGGATCAGGCTGTCGGAAAACTCCAGCGGGTGCGAGGTGGTGTAGCGGATGCGCTCGATCCCGTCGATCTGGGCGACCACGCGGATCAGCTCGGCCAGATCGGCCAGGCGACCGTCGTGGGTCTGGCCTCGGTAGCCGTTGACGTTCTGGCCCAGCAGGGTGACTTCGCGCACGCCGTTGTCGGCCAGGTGCATGACCTCGGCCAGAACGTCGTCGAAGGGCCGGCTGACCTCTTCGCCACGGGTATAGGGCACCACGCAGAAGGTGCAGTATTTGCTGCAGCCTTCCATCACCGACACGTAGGCGGTCGGTCCGTCGATACGCGGTTCGGGCAGGTGGTCGAACTTCTCGATCTCGGGGAAGGAAATATCCACCTGCGGCAGGCGGGTGATGCGCGCTGCGTCGATCATCTCGGGCAGTCGGTGCAGGGTCTGCGGGCCGAACACCACGTCGACGTAGGGCGCGCGGTCGCGGATGGCCTCGCCTTCCTGGCTGGCCACGCAGCCGCCCACGGCGATGACCATTTCCGGCTTGGCCAGCTTGAGCTCGCGCCAGCGACCCAACTGCGAATAGACGCGGTCCTGGGCACGCTCGCGAATAGAACAGGTATTGAGCAGAATCACGTCGGCATCTTCGGCGCGGGCCGTGACTTCCAGGGCTTGATGTTCACCCAGCAGGTCGACCATGCGCGAGCTGTCGTACTCGTTCATCTGGCAGCCGTGGGTTTCGATGTAAAGCTTCTTGGCCATTAGGTGATCATCAAGTGGTTCAAAGAACCGCGCATTATAGTGTCCGTGGTCGGTGGTTCCTAGCATTGCCTGTCGGGCGGCTATGCTATAGTTTTCGCCCTCTTTAAAGCTCACGACCTTGTATCTGCCGACGATGACCAAACGCGAAGCTCCAATCTACAAAGTGATTTTCCTCAATCAGGGCCAGGTATTCGAGATGTACGCCAAGCAGATCTACCAGAGCGATCTGTGGGGGTTTCTGGAGGTCGAGGAATTTGTCTTTGGCGAGCGCACCACCGTGGTCGTCGACCCCAGCGAAGAAAAGCTCAAGGCGCAGTTCGAAGGCGTCACGCGCAGCTTCGTGCCGATGCATTCGATCGTGCGGATCGATGAGGTCGAGCGTCTCGGTACGCCGAAGATCAGCGAGGCGCGCATGACTGGCAACGTGATGCCCTTCCCCATGCCGATGCCCGACAAGTAACCGCTCGCCGGACAGCGACCGGGCTCAGGGCAGGGGGGCGAAGGGCGAGCGGCTGCCGCCGTCGGCGGTCTGCAGTTCGAGCAGGTATTTGCGGAAAATCTGCCCCAGCACCTGGGTGGCCACTTCGAGGTCTTCGCGGCGCATCTGCCCGGACACCTCGTCGGCCACGTCCAGCGCATCCTCAGCGCCGTTGACCGCGGCCATCTTCAGTACGATGTAGGCCTGGATATTGTTGGCCGCCACGCCCTCACCCTTGAAGAACATGGTCCCCAGGTGATACTGCGCTTCGGCATGGCCTTGCAGGGAGGCCTGTTCAAAATAGCTCAGGGCCTGATTGAGGTCGCGCTCGGTGCGCGTGCCGTCGTAGTAGAACTGACCCAGCTCGAATTGCGCCTGCGCGTCGCCGTCCTTGGCCGCCTGCTGACAGGCAGCCAGCGCTGCGGGCAACGCCTGGGCAGAAGTATTGAGGGTGCAGCGACCCACCGCCGGGATCAACAACGAATTGCCGCCTGCGGTAGCCATTAGCGGCTGAAGAAGCAACAGGCAGCCCAATGCAAGGGCGCGGCCGGTGCGGTTCATGGGGATCGACTTACCTCTGCGGAATGCGGGCGGACCCGACGTGGAAACGTGGCGGGTGCTGCATTATGAAATAAGCGGGGGGGCGGTTACAAAGTCTTTACTCGTTTTTCTGCGATATCGTCCAGATGGTCAGACTTCACAGGGACAAGCGGCCGTTGGAAGGCGCGATCATGTGAACGGCTGGAAGGGGTGACAAGGCTATCTGTAGGAGCGGTCAGTGGCCGCGAAAGCTCATGCGCGGCAAATCTGACACTGCGCGGTGAATTCTTCGCGGCCACTGACCGCTCCTACAGGATGGCTATTCCCGGTTTGGACTTACTTCAGCGCGGCGAACGCTTTCTCGGCAGCATCCAGGGTGATCTTCAGTTCCGCATCGCCGTGGGCGATGGAGGTGAAGCCTGCTTCGAACGCGCTCGGCGCCAGGTACACGCCGCCGTCGAGCATCAAATGGAAGAAGCGCTTGAAGCGCTCGGCATCGCTGCTCATGACGTCTTCGAAGGTGACGATGTCGTCGGCGCCGCTGAAGTACAGGCCGAACATGCCGCCCGCCTGGGTAGTCACGAACGGGATGCCTGCGGCATCGGCTCGCTGCTGCAGGCCATCGAGCAAGCGGGCGGTGTAGTCGCTCAGCTCGTCATGGAAGCCCGGACGGCTGATCAGGTTCAGGGTGGTCAGGCCGGCGGCCATGGCCAAGGGATTGCCCGACAGCGTGCCAGCCTGGTAGACCGGGCCCAGCGGCGCGATGTGCGACATGATCTCGCGCTTGCCGCCGAAGCAGCCCACGGGCATGCCGCCACCGATGATCTTGCCGAACGTGCTCAGGTCCGGCGTGACGCCGTAGTACGCCTGGGCGCCGCCCAGGGCCACGCGGAAACCGGTCATCACTTCGTCGAAGATCAGCACCACGCCGTACTGGTCGCACAGGCGACGCAGGCCTTCCAGAAAACCGGGTGCCGGCGGTACGCAGTTCATGTTGCCCGCCACGGGTTCGACGATGATGCAGGCCACCTCATCGGCGACGTCGGCCAGCATCTGCTCCACTGCAGCGATGTCGTTGAACGGCAGGGTCAGGGTATGTTTGGCGAACGCCGCCGGCACGCCGGGCGAGCTGGGCACACCGAGGGTGAGGGCGCCGGAGCCGGCCTTGACCAGCAGGCTGTCGGAGTGGCCGTGGTAGCAACCTTCGAACTTGATGATGCTGTCGCGACCGGTGAAACCACGGGCCAGACGAATGGCACTCATGGTCGCCTCGGTGCCCGAGCTGACCATGCGCACCATTTCCATGGACGGCACGATGGCGCAGACCAGGTCGGCCATCTGGGTTTCCATTTCGGTCGGCGCGCCGTATGACAAACCATGTTCGAGCTGCTTGCGCACGGCGTCGAGCACGTCCGGATGGCTGTGACCCAGAATCATCGGCCCCCAGGAACCGACGTAGTCCACGTAGCGCTTGTCGTCTTCGTCGGTGACATAGGCGCCGGCAGCGTGCTTGAAGAACAGCGGCGTGCCGCCGACGCTCTTGAAGGCACGCACGGGCGAGTTGACGCCGCCGGGGATGTGCTTCTGGGCATTGGCGAACAGGGTTTCGGAACGGGACATAAATGAGCTCTCTAGCATCAGGCAGTTTCGAACAACGCGTTCAGGGCGCGGGCGCGGCGGGTGACTTCCTGGGCCGTGTCGGCGCCGAACAGCGCATGCACTACGGCCAGCAGGTCGGCACCGCAGGCCACCAGCGGCGCAGCGTTGTCCAGGGTGATGCCGCCAATGA
The DNA here is from genome assembly GCF_029960215.1 of Pseudomonas sp. PS01301. Classification (NCBI taxonomy): domain Bacteria; kingdom Pseudomonadati; phylum Pseudomonadota; class Gammaproteobacteria; order Pseudomonadales; family Pseudomonadaceae; genus Pseudomonas; species Pseudomonas sp. PS01301. The sequence goes on from NZ_JASCPM010000018.1 coordinate 43,219, forward strand.
CGGCAATCGGCAATTTCAATTCGGCCCGCGCCTGGCCCAACAGTTCAATGCTGGCAGGCGATGCGTCGGGCTTGGTCTGGGAGGCGAAGAAGCGGCCAAAGGCGACGTAGCTGGCGCCTTCGCGGGCCGCCTGGCGCGCCAGGTCGAGGTTGGCATGGCAGGTGCTGCCGATGATCGCCTTGCGCCCCAGCAGGGCGCGGGCTGGAGTCAACGGGCCATCGGTCTGGCCCAGGTGCACGCCGACGTTGAGTCGCGCCGCCAGTTCGGCGTCGTCGTTGATGATCAGGTGCGCCTTGTAGCGCTCGCACAGCTGACGCAGTTTTTCCGCTTCGCGCAGGCGACGGGCTTCGTCGTTGCTCTTGTCACGGTACTGCAGCAGCGTGATGCCGCCATCCAGGGCGGCCTCGACGTACTTGAGGAACTTGCCGGCCAACAGCTGGCTGTCGGTGATGGCGTAGACGCCACGTAAGTTCATCGCTTGGGCCTCGGGCAGGGGGCGGAGATTTGGCTCAAGAGCAGAAATCCAGGGGCAGGCGACGGGGCACGAATTGCCCGTGGCCCAGTTGCTCGGCGTCGCGCAGGGTACGCCAGGTGTAGTCGAGGGCCGACTGCACGGCGCTTTCCAGGCCTTCGCCCAGGGCCAGGCGACCGGCCAGAGCACTGGCCAGGGTGCACCCGGAGCCGTGGTAGCTGCCGGGCAGGCGCTGGCAGGTGAAGGTGCGACGGCTGCCGTCGCGGCTGTACAGGCGGTTGTGCACTTCGTGCTCGTCGCCGTGGCCGCCGGTGATCAGCAGGTGCTTGCAGAACGGCAGCAACTTTTGCGCGCATTCGTCGGCGCTGCCCTCGGGCAGGTCGGCGAGGATGCGTGCCTCGGGCAGGTTCGGCGTGGCGATGGTGGCCAGCGGCAGCAGCCGCTCGCGCATCGCATAGCCGACCTCGTCCTTGCCCAGGCTGCCGCCACCGCCGGCGCGCAACACCGGGTCGCAGACCATCGGCAGATGAGGGTGGGCCGACAACAGCTCGACCACGGTCGCGACCATGTCCACCGAGCCGAGCATGCCCAACTTGACCGCCGCCACCGGCGAATCGCTGAGCACGGCATTGGCCTGGGCCAGGATCCATTCGCGGTCGAGCACACGGAAATCGCTGACGTTGACGGTGTTCTGCACGGTCAGCGCGGTAACCGTCGGCGCGGCATGGCAGCCCTGGGCAAGCAGGGCTTCGATATCTGCCTGCAGGCCGGCGCCGCCACTGGGGTCGTGGCCGGAGAGACAGAGGACAACGGGGCGGGAGCTATAGATATTCATGGTGCGCGAGCTTATCACGGCGCACGGCGTTGTAGCAGGGCTGCAAGCGCTGGGCAGGGTGCCCTGATGACTGGTTCGATGGACAGGGTTCGCGCTTTGTACGGTGCCTCTGTATCATATTGACATTACACTCTGACAGGTTCCGAAAGCAGTGGCCCAGAGCCGACTGAGGGAACATTGCGCACCGCCCGTCGTGCACGCAGACGCTGTGCTAGAGTCATTCGATATCGATAACAGGCTGTGCCGATTGCATCGAACCAAAGGGAATGGGGGCTTCCCGATGCGATCAGGTGTGCCACGCTGGGGCTGTATGCGCTATTTGCTTATCCTGATCATGGCTTTGCTGCCCATGCTGGCGTGTGCAGTCGACTTCGACGAGACCACGCGCAGCCTTGCGCTCGGCCGCTCGATGCAGGTCTACGAAGACGTGGCCGGCGATGCGACCATCGAGCAGATCACCCGCGACCTGGCCCCGGCCTTCCGTCAGCACCATGCCGACGTGCTCAATGCGGGCTATTCGAAGTCGGTGTTCTGGCTGCGTATCGATCTGCGCTATGTGCCGCGTGTCGACAGATCACCCCATAGCTGGCTGCTGGAGCTGGCGTATCCGCCGATGGATCACCTGGAACTGTACCTGCCCGATGCCGCCGGCCAGTACCACTTGGTGCAGCGAACCGGCGATGCGTTGCCGTACGACAGCCGCCAGATCAAGCAGAACAACTACCTGTTCGAAGTGCCTTTCCAGCCCGATGAAGCCAAGACGGTGTACCTGCGCCTGCACAGCCAGGGCTCGGTCCAGGCGCCGGTAAGCCTGTGGTCGGCCAATGCGTACCTGGAGGCGCAGCCTTCACGGCTGTACGTGCTCGGGCTGATCTACGGCGTGCTGCTGGGCATGCTGGTGTACAACCTGTTCATCTTCCTCAGCGTGCGCGACCGCAGCTATCTCTACTACATCGTCTATATCGCCTCATTCGGGCTCTACCAGGTGTCGGTGAACGGCGCCGGGGTCGAGTATTTCTGGCCGAACAACCCGTGGTGGGCCAACGCCGCCACGCCGTTCTTCATCGGCGCGGCCGGGTTCTTCGGCTGCCTGTTCTCGCGCAGTTTCCTACAGACCGCCCGCCACAGTCGTTGGATGGATCGACTGCTGATCGGCCTGATGGTGTACGGCGCCGTGGTCATGGCGCTGTCGCTGTCGACCAGCTACGCCTTGGCGTTGCGCCTGGCCACCGCGCTGGCGTTGTGTTTCACCGTAGTGATCTTCACCGCCGGTATCGTCGCCTGGTTGCGCGGCATGCGCCTGGCGCGCTATTTCATCATTGCCTGGAGCGCGTTCCTGCTGGGCGGCATCGTCAACACCCTCATGGTGTTGGGTTACCTGCCCAATGTGTTCATCACCATGTACGCCAGCCAGCTTGGCTCGGCGCTGGAGGTCGGCCTGCTGTCGCTGGCGCTGGCCGACCGCATCAACGTGCTGCGCGACCAGCAGGCACAGACGCTCAAGGAAGCCGGGCTCAAGCTTGAACTGGCGAACCAGGAGCTGGCGGCGAGCAATCGCCTGAAGGATGAGTTCCTGGCTACTGTCACCCACGAACTGCGCACGCCGATGAATGGCGTGATCGGCTCGCTGGAACTGATGCAGACCGTACCCATGGGGCCGGAGCTGGCCCAGTATCAACACACTGCGGCAGGCTCGGCGCGGGACATGATGCGCATGGTCGACGACATTCTGATCCTGACCGAACTGCAGGCCGGGCGGCTCTATCCGCGCAACGAGCCGTTCAGCCTGCAGGCGTTGCTCGACAGCATGCAGATGCAGTTCAGTCGCCAAGCCCATGCCAAGGGGCTGGCGTTCACCGTCGAGCGCGCCGCGGGGTTGCCCGATCGTCTGCGGGGAGACGTCAAGAAGCTCGCGCTGTGCCTGGCCTGCCTGATCGACAACGGCATCAAGTTCACTCGCGAAGGCAGCGTCAACGTGCGGGTCAGCGGCGGCGAGCCGCAGGACGATCACCTGCAGGTCGTCTTCAAGGTCAGCGACAGCGGCATCGGCTTCACGCATCGTGATGAAGAGACGCTCTATCAGCGCTTCTACCAACTCGATGGTTCCATGACCCGCGAATACGGCGGGCTGGGCATCGGTCTGGCGATCTGTCGGCAGTTGGCCGAGCTGGTGGGTGGTCAACTTCATCATCAGTCCGAGCCCGGACGTGGCAGCTGTTTCGAATTCAGCGTGCGTCTGGGGGTGGTCGAAGCCCATCCGGGCCGTGCCTTGAGCACCAGTGCCGGTGCCTTCGGTACCCAGCGCGCCGCCCACGAATGCACCGTGTTGCTGGTGGACGACAACAGCGTCGACCAGTTGGTCGTTCGCGGCATGCTGCTCAAGCTCGGCTATCGGGTACGGACCGCCGAGGACGGTTCAGGCGCATTGGCCCTGCTGGCGCGCGAGCGGTTCGATGCGGTGCTGATGGAGTGCAGCCTGCCGACCCAGAGCGCCCTGCAGACCATCCGCGCGCTGCGCAGCCTGCCAGGGTGCGAGCGGCTGCCGGTACTGGCGATCATCGATGTCGGCCAGCAGGGGCAGCGCGAGCGGTGCCTGGAGGCAGGTGTGTCGGTGTGTCTGGCGCGTCCGGTGCGCTTCGAAGAACTGCAGGCGCTGTTGCATGGCTGCGTCCTCGCTCAGCCCAAGCCCCTCTCGGTGCTGGCTGCAGATGCTCCGACTGGAGCGGCTCCGGCATAACCCGGGACGTGTCACGGGGGTGCCTTTCATCGGCATTGCAGGCAAGATGCAAGACTGCCAGATCAGCCAGGACATGCCCCATGAGTAATGCCCCAGACTTCGTAGTTGTGGAAACTGCCGAACAAGCCGTGGATCGGTTGGCGGAGCTGCACGAACGGGCCACCCGCGCCCTGAGCCAGGCACTCAAGCGCTACCTCAAGGATCGCAGCGAGCCGGATGCGGCCGAACGTGACCTGTTCCGCTACCCCGAACTACGCCTGACCTACGCCTACAACGGCGAATTGCCGGCCATCACCCGCGCCTACGCCAAGGTCAACCTGCCCGGTGTCTATTCGGTGACCGTGACCCAGCCTGCGGCCTTCCGCGGCTATCTGCTGGACCAGTTGCGGCCCTTGATGCGCGACTTCGCGGTGACCATCGAAGTCGGTGTCAGCGAACAGAACATCCCTTACCCCTACGTCGTCGACCAGGGCGACGAGCTGGCCGGCAGCGGTGTGACCGCCGCAGCGCTGGCGCGAGTGTTCCCCAGCACCGACCTGTCCGCCGCCACCGACGGTATTGCCGACGGCCTGTACGATTGGGCCACGGCCGATCCGCTGCCGCTGGCGCTGTTCGATGCCGCGCGGGTGGATTTCTCCCTGCGCCGTTTGATCCACTACACCGGCAGCGACTGGAAGCATGTGCAGCCCTGGATCCTGCTGACCAACTATCACCGCTACGTCGACCAGTTCGTCACCCACGGCCTGGAGCAGCTGCGCAACGACCCACGCTTCGTGCGCCTGGTGATGCCGGGCAACGTGATCATCGAAAAGAGCATGGACAACGGTGAGGCCCAGGCGCTGGTGGCCAGCGTGGTCTGGCACCGCTACCAGATGCCGGCCTACCACCTGATCGCCGAGGACGGCGATGGCGTGACCCTGGTGAACATCGGCGTCGGCCCGTCGAATGCCAAGAACATCACCGACCACCTGGCCGTGTTGCGCCCGCATTGCTGGTTGATGATCGGCCACTGCGGTGGCCTGCGTCAGTCGCAGACCATAGGCGACTACGTCCTGGCCCACGCCTACATGCGCCAGGACGGGATTCTCGATCGGGTCCTGCCGCCCAACATCCCCATCCCGGCCCTGGCCGAAGTGCAGCTGGCCTTGCAGGAAGCGGCGGCGCAAGTCACCGGCGAGCGCGGCGATGACCTCAAGAAGCGCCTGCGCACCGGCACCGTGCTGACCTACGACGACCGCAACTGGGAACTGCGCTGGGCCCAGGAGCGGCCGCTGATCAACCTGTCGCGCGCCGTGGCGGTGGACATGGAAAGCGGCACCATCGCCGCCCAGGGCTATCGCCTGCGGGTGCCCTACGGCACCTTGCTGTGCGTGTCCGACAAGCCGCTGCACAGCGAGATCAAGCTGCCGGGTTCGGCCAACGCCTTCTATAACCGTGCGGTCAGCCAGCACCTGAACATCGGCATCGCTGCCTTGAACCTGCTGCGCAGTCAGCTCAATTCGCTGCACTCGCGCAAGCTGCGCAGTTTCGACGAGCCGCCGTTCCGCTGACAGGTTTGCCGTGGCGGGCAAGGGCCTCTAGCATGAGCGCTCTTGCCCGCACGAAAGCCTTTTGTCATGCCTTTGCCTCCTCGCTCCAAGCAACGTCCCGCCGCCGGTAAACGCCGCGTGGCCAAGGCGCCACCTGCCCAACCTCGGCTGGTGCTGTTCAATAAGCCGTTCGATGTGCTGACCCAGTTCAGCGACGGTGAGGGGCGCGCGACCTTGAAGGATTTCATCGACATCGCCGGGATCTACCCAGCCGGCCGTCTGGACCGCGACAGCGAAGGGCTGTTGTTGCTGACCAACGATGGACAACTGCAGGCGCGCATCGCCGACCCGAAGCACAAGCTGGCCAAGACCTATTGGGTGCAGGTCGAAGGCGTGCCCGACGAAGCGCAATTGCAGCGTTTGCGCTGCGGGGTGGAACTCAACGATGGCATGACCTTGCCCGCCGAGGCGCGGTTGCTGGATGAGCCGGACCTGTGGCCGCGCGATCCGCCCGTGCGCTTTCGCAAGAGCGTGCCGACCCATTGGTTGGAACTGGTGATCAAGGAAGGACGCAACCGTCAGGTGCGGCGCATGACGGCGGCGGTAGGCCTGCCGACCCTGCGTCTGGTACGGGTGCGCATCGGCGACTGGAGCCTCGAGGGCCTGGGACAGGGCGAATGGCGCGAGGTGCCCGCCAGTCTGTAGCAGGCCCCGCCCCCTGTGGGAGCGGGCTCTGCCCGCGAGGATCTGCCCGCCTGCCTCCGGCCCAGCCCCTTGTGGGAGCGGGCTCTGCCCGCGAAGATCTACCCGCCTGCCTCAAGCCTCAACCTCAGCTACGCAGATGAGTCAACGGCAGTTCAGTGCTGGCCATGACCTGGTTGAGCACGAAGCTGGAACGTACGCTGGTCACCCCTTCGATCCGCGTCAGGTGGCCCAGCAGCAGCTTTTGATAGTGGTCCATGTCCGGCACCACTACCTTGAGCTGATAGTCGGCATCCATGCCGGTCACCAGGCTGCATTCGAGCACCTGCGGCAGTCCGCGGATGGCCGCTTCGAAGGTTTCGAAACGTTCCGGGGTGTGGCGGTCCATGCCGATCAGCACATAGGCGGTCAGGCTCAACCCCAGTTTCTTGCGGTCCAGCAGAGCGACCTGGCGGGAAATGTAGCCGTCGTCTTCGAGCTGCTTGACGCGCCGAGAGCAAGGCGACGGCGAGAGACCAATGCGTTCGGCCAGTTCCTGGTTGGAAATGCGCGCGTCGCGCTGCAATTCAGCCAGGATGCTCAGGTCATAGCGATCAAGTTTGCTCATCAAATCTGCCTTCGTGTTTTTGCGTTGCGGCAAATTATCCATCCGAAGGCAAAAATTGCGCAAGTGCTGTGTAAATCAGCAATGTTCGCAATCGGCTGCTGCACCTGCGGCGCTATAGTTATCCACAGAATCACTGCCCGGACATGAGTCCACTGCGATCCGCTCAATCAGGCGGGTTGCGGCCACCACCCCCACCGGGGTTGCGCTGGCCCCCGGGCTGCACACTGCCCAGAAGGCGGCGTGAGGTGAGCCGACGTCACAAGCGTCGAGCAGGGACAGAGTTCGAAAGAGGAGGCCGACGGGTCTCCTTTTTTTTCGCCTGCGAAACGGTGGTGAGTGCGGCGCAGTGGGTCAGTCATGAAGTGGCTGCTTGTGCCGATAACCTGTGCAGGTCCCTGACGGGATCTTCACAGAACCGCGTTCGGGTTTGTCAGTCTGATGATCAGTAGCTCCCCTTATCTTGCGAGGAACAGCATGAAATCGCCCCTCTGGCGTCTGGCCGGTGTCGCTGCGCTCTGCCTGGCCGTAGGCGCGCCGGCGTATGCGGAAGGTCCGCAGGATCAGTTGCGCGGCAGCTCCAACGGCGGCCAGCGCGGGCCGGGCGGGGGCAACGCCGGGCCGGGTCGGCAACCCGGGGGTGGTCAGTATCGGCCGCAGCCCGGTGGCAATCAGGGCCAGTGGCAAGGGCGGCCTGTGCAGGGCAATCAGGGGCAGTGGCAAGGCCGGCCAGGCGGCAATTCGAACCAGTGGCAGGGCAACAGGCCGGAACAGGGTCGCCCAGAACAGGGTCGCCCCGAAGGTGGCCAGCAGGACAATCGGCCGCCGATCATCGGCAAGCCTGACGAAGTGCGCCAGACTCAGGCGCCGTTACGGGGCAGCTATCCGGACCTGCGTCGCGACAACGACCGGCGCTGGGAAGGCGGTCGTGATCGCTGGCCCGGTGAGCACGGTGGCGGTTGGGGCCCCGGCCCGCAGTATCGTCCGGGGCAGGTGATCGACCGTTTCCCCGGCCAGAATTATCGCGTGCCGTATCGAGGCCAGGATTATTACTATTCGGGTGGGTATTGGTACCGACCCCAGGGCCCGCGGTACGTGGTGATCGAGCCACCGCGCGGCGTTCGAGTGCGCGTGCTGCCCGATTACGCGCAGCGCATGTGGATCGGCAGTTCGGTGTTCTTCGTGGCGGCGGGGACGTACTACCAATGGGTCGATAACACCCAGGAATATGTAGTGGTGAATCCGCCGGTGAATGCCAGCATTCCACAGCCGGCGCCGACCTTGACCAGCTACGACGTCGCGGCGTATCCGGCCCAGGGCCAGAGTCCGCAGCAGATTGCCCAGGATCAATACGAGTGCAAGCGCTGGGCCGTGGAACAAAGCCGCTTCGACCCCGCCAGCGCCACCTATGCGCCATCGCCCGAAGTGGTCAGCGTGTATCGGCAAAGCCTCGCCAACTGCTTCGCGTCACGCGGCTACACGGTGAATTGATCGCGTACCGACGCAGCTTGCGCCGCAGCCACAAGGCACCGCGTTCTGCCTGACACACCGTATCCACCGCCGACGCGGCTCGCGCCGCTGCTACAGGGGGCGTGTGTTTACGGGATGCCGCGATCCCCTGTAGCAGCGGCGCAAGCCGCGTCCGGGGGACCGCGTTTTTTCAGCCGGACCGTATTCGCCGCCGACGCGGCTCGCGCCGCTGCTACAGGGGGCGTGTGTTTACGGGGTGCCGCGATCCCCTGTAGCAGCGGCGCAAGCCGCGTCCGGGGACACTGCGGTTTTGCAGGCTGACCGCATTTCTTCAAACGGGATCGGCGTGAACGAGGACTTCGGCGCGTGGATACTGGCTTTCGATGGCCGCTTCCACGTCCTCGCAGATGCCGTGGGCTTCGGCCAGCGACAACTGCCCCGGCAATTCCAGATGCACCTGCACGAACCAATGGTTGCCCGACATGCGCGTGCGCAGATCATGGGCGCCCAGCACCCCCGGTACGTTGCACGCCAGCGCCAGCATTTGCTCGCTGACATCCAGCGGCAGCTCCTGGTCCATCAGGATCGCCGTGCTTTCGCGGGCGATGTGCACCGCACTCCACAGAATGTACAGCGCAATGCCCAGGCCAAAGAAGGCATCCAACTGCGGCCAGCCATAGCTGGCCAGGACCAGCGCCACCAGGATGCTGCCGTTGAGCAGCAGGTCCGAACGATAATGCAGCGAGTCCGCACGCACGGCCGTCGAACCGGTTTCGCGGATGACCTTGTATTGCAGGGCCAACAGTGCCACGGTCAGGGCCAGGGAAAGGATCATCACCGCGATGCCCACCCCCGCAGCGCCCAGCGGCTGGGGATCCTGCAACTGCTTCCACGCCTGATAACCGATCAGCACGGCGCTGGACCCGATGAACAACGCCTGGGCCATTCCCGCCAGGGCCTCGGCCTTGCCGTGCCCATAACGGTGATCGTCATCGGCCGGGCGCAGCGCATAGTGCACCGCTAACAGATTGAGAAACGACGCTGCACCATCGAGCACCGAATCGGTCAGCCCCGCCAGCAGGCTCACCGAACCACTGGGCCACCAGGCCACGGCCTTGGCCACGATGAGAATGCTGGCCACCGCCAGCGACGCCCGTGTCGCGAGGCGAAGCAGGCGTGCATGTTCCTTGCTGGTTGGCATCGCAATCCTTAAGCGGCGGGCTTCAGACCATACATGGCCAGCTGTTCGACACTGCCCTTGTGCTGGATCAGGCGTGGATCGTCGAGCGGCAGGCTGCGACCCAGTTCGGTTTCAAGAATGGCCTGCAGTTTCAGGTTGTCCACCTTGCCATCGCGACCGACCGCTGGCTGCAGTTTTTCCGGCGAAATCTGCGCGGTCTTACCGTCGTTGAGGTAGATCGCGCCCGTGGCGAAGTCCACGCCGAAGGCGATCAACCCGGGAATCACATAGAACAGGATACCGATGGCATCCAGCGCCGCCACGACCGGGTCGATACGGCCTTCGATCTGCCCGCGCCGATCGGGCCAGAACAAGGTGCCGCAAGCGGTCAACTGGGTCATCAGGGCAGCGGCAACGGCGCCGCAGAGCAAACGTTGATGAATACGCATGACAATCTCCGCAAAATAAGCTGCAACGATACAAGCAAATGGTCGAGCGGAGTAGATGGGGCGTACCTCCCAGAGACTGCAACACAAGGTCGTGCTAGCGCTCGATAGAAGGCTCGTCATGCCGAGATGATGGTGGTCGAGCCCTTGAATGTTCGGTCGGCGCTGAAAACGGCTCAACCGAAAACCATCGCCCATCATGCAAGAGCATGCGCGAACAGAATCAATCCGCCATGGCCGCATCAGTGGGAATCTCACTGCCAACAGACTCGCGCCCTTTGACCCATAGCCCAAAGTGTTTCATGACCTCGACTACAGGCTCCAAGCGCCGTCCCTCAACGGTGAGTTCATATTCAACCGTGACAGGCACGGTGGGAAATACAGTGCGTTTCACAAGTCCAGCTTCCTCAAGCGCACGTAAATCCAAGGTCAGCATTCGTTGCGAGATAGCGGGGATGTCTCGCCTGAGCGCACTGAAGCGCTTCGGTCCATCGAGCAGGTAGGACGCAATGAGCAGTCGCCAGCGCCCACCGAGCAGGCGCATCGCTTCTTCGACAGAGCAGCCTGACAGGTTGTCTTTCATGGTCTGCATCCTCGGACAATAGAGGTATATTTTTTGTACCTATACTACAAAATAGTGCGTTCTTCCTATTTTATACCGCGCTCCTAGAATGAGCTGGTGCTGTCTGCAGGTGGAAATCGACAGCGCTCACTCACGCTCTGGAGTCTGCACATGAAGCTGTATTACATCCCCGCGTCTTGTTCCCTGTCTCCCCATATCGTGCTCAATGAGCTAGGTCTTGATGTTGCACGGATCAAGGTCGATCACAAGAAGCACCTGACCGAATCAGGCGACGATTATTTGAAAATCAATCGCCTTGGCTACGTGCCTGCACTCGAACTGGACGACGGAACCCTTCTGCGCGAAGGTCCAGCCATCGTGCAATATCTGGGTGACCTGAAGCCGGAGCTTGGACTCGTTCCCGGCCATGGCACCCTTGATCGATACCGGCTTCAGGAGTGGCTGAACTTCCTTTCCACCGAGATCCACAAAGGCTACATTCCGCTGTTGTACTCGACACTGGCCGGTCGATACGTAGACAGTGCGAAGCCAAAGTTGGAGAAGCGCTTCGCCTGGATCGATGAGCAGTTGACCAGCAAGCCCTACCTCATGGGTGATCACTTCACCGTGGCTGACGCCTACCTGTTCGCGTTGACAGGCTGGGGGCAGGCCGCGTGGTTGACCAGCTATTACAAAGCCGACATTCACTTCGACGATCTGCATAACCTCCGTGCCTGGTATAACCGGGTCAAGGTTCGTCCAGCGGTTCAGAAAGCGTTGCGGGAAGAAGGTCTTGTGTAAAAGCAGACATTGGCCGATTCGAGCACAAGAGCAGCAACATGACGCAGGTATCACTGAGCAGGGCGACCGGTCTCCATGGCTGGATCGGCCCGAACCTGTAAGGCAAGTCCTCGATGTTTGAACTCACCAGTTACCTGGGTCTTTTCTTGGCAGCGTTCGGTGCCGCCACGTTGCTGCCGATGCAGTCCGAGGCGGTGCTGGTTGGCATGTTGTTGTCCGATCGCTACGTCATTTCGACCCTGTTGGCGGTCGCCATAGTCGGTAATGTACTGGGCTCTGTACTGAACTGGGTGCTGGGCCGCTGCGTTGAAAGATTCCGCCACAAGCGCTGGTTTCCAGTGAGCGAGGCAAAGCTCGCAACGGCCCAGCAGTCCTATCTGCGCTACGGGCACTGGTCGTTGTTGCTGAGCTGGGTGCCGATCATTGGCGATCCGCTGACCGTCGTTGCCGGCATCATGCGCGAGCCTTTCTGGCGTTTCCTGCTGATCGTCACCCTGGCCAAAGGCATGCGTTATCTGGTGCTGGCCGCCGTGGCGCTGGGGTGGACATGACGGCTGCGCATGGGGAACCGAGTGCGCCCGTCGGCCTGCCGTAGCTTGTATAATTGCGGCACCACTGCCGGAGAGACCATGACCTCGTTGCCGATTGACGCCGCCTTGCCGGCTCTCCTCAAAGCCCTTCACGATCGCAATGAAGCCGTGCTGCAAGCGCCGCCCGGCGCCGGTAAAACCACACGCGTTCCGCTCGCGCTGCTGGATCAGTCGTGGCTGGCGGGACAGACCATCGTCATGCTCGAGCCCCGTCGACTGGCCGCTCGCGCAGCAGCAGAACGGATGGCAAAGGAACTGGGCGAGGCGGTGGGCGAAACGGTCGGTTATCGAATCCGTCTCGAGAGCCGCGTTGGTCCCAGGACTCGAATCGAGGTGGTGACTGAAGGGATTCTTGCACGCAGGCTGCAGGACGATCCTTCGTTGGATGGCGTGGGTGTAGTCATTTTCGACGAGTACCACCTTCGAAACCTTGACTCCGACCTTGCACTGGCTTTATGCCTGAGTGGCCGGGAACTGCTGCGTGATGAGCTTCCGCTGAAGCTGCTTTTGATGTCCGCCACGCTGGAAGGCGCTCGTCTTTCAAAGGTGCTGAATGATGCGCCTGTGGTCACCAGTGAAGGGCGGATGTATCCGGTGTCGACGGTCTGGGGTATCCCCTATCAACCGGGTGACCGTATCGATGCGCGAGTCACAGACACCTGCTTGTCTGCCATCGACGAGCAGTCCGGAAGCGTTCTGGTTTTCCTTCCTGGGCAAGCAGAGATTCGGCGGGTGGCAGAGACCCTCAAGGAGGAGCTGAGCAGTCGTCCAGACGTGATTGTGTGCCCGCTGTACGGTGATCTCGATTTGAACGCCCAGCGTGCGGCGATAGATCCGGCACCTAAAGGCTCCCGAAAAATCGTACTGGCCACGAACATCGCCGAGACTAGTTTGACTATCGAGGGCGTCAGGGTCGTAGTGGACAGCGGTCTTGAGCGAGTACCGAAGTTCGATCCTCGCAGTGGAATGACCCGACTCGACACACAGCGTATCTCGAAGGCCAGCGCTACTCAGCGAGCAGGGCGGGCAGGGCGATTGGAGCCAGGTGTCTGCTATCGCCTATGGTCGGAATCGCAGCATGAGCAAATGGTGGGCTACAGCACCCCTGAGATCCTGCAGGCGGATCTCGCCGCTCTGGCACTCCAGTTGGCCCGGTGGGGAATGAAGCCGGAAGAGATGACCTGGCTCGACCAACCTCCTTCAGCTCCTTTCGGCCAAGCCAGAAACCTGCTGAAACGCCTGGGTGCACTCGACAATGCTGGACAGCTCACACCACACGGTTCGGCGATGAGCGAGCTCCCAGCGCATCCACGTATCGCTCACATGCTCATCAAAGGCAATGCGATGGGCTTGGATGACTTGGCGTGCAACATCGCTGCGTTGCTGGGTGAAAAGGACATCCTGCGTGGAGCAGGTGCCGACCTTCACACTAGGCTGAGTGCCTTGTCAGGCGAGCAACATTCACGTCGTAGTGGTGGTTCCCTCCAGCGTGTGAAGCAGTCTGCGCGGCAGTACCGATCCCTCCTGCGTGGAAAGGCCTCCAGCCCTGTCAGCGAGCCCGATCACCCAAGATGGGTAGGATGCCTAATGGCGTTCGCCTACCCTGATCGAATCGGCCTGCAGAGACGTGCAAGTGCATCTGAGTACCGTCTCTCCAACGGTCGGGCTGCCGTGTTCTCAGAGCCCGATGCTCTCACCAGGAACGAGTGGCTGGTGGTAGCCGACCTGGGTAGCCGGCAAGGGCAGCGTGAGGAGCGGATCTACTTGGCGAGTGACCTCGATCCCTCCTTGTTCGATGACGAGCTTTCTGATCTTGTGAGGTCTGTCGATGAGGTTGAATGGGACGAGCGGGAAGGTGTGCTCAAGGCTGACAGGCAGCTCAAGGTAGGGCAGCTCATCTTGTCGACGAAAGCCCTGCCGAGTCTTGATGAGCAAGCCCGTTCGCTGGCCCTGGTCAACCTGGTGAAGCGCAAGGGCATTGAGCTTCTGCCGTGGAACCCTGAGCTACGGCAGTGGCAAGCGCGGGTCGACCTATTGCGTCAGTTGGATTTCCAGAATGGCCAGGCAGGAAATAAATGGCCTGATCTGAGCGATGCCAATCTACTGGACACACTGGAAGAGTGGCTCACACCATACTTGGGCAAAGTCACGAGGCTCAGCCACTTCAGCCAGCTGGATCTATCTTCGATAGTCAGAAATCTCCTGCCGTGGCCGCTTCCACAGGAGCTGGAGACCCGCGCGCCTCAGGCAATCCAGGTGCCGTCCGGATCGAATATCCGTATCGACTACTCGCAGCATCCGCCAATCCTCGCAGTGCGGTTGCAGGAGCTGTTTGGCCTGGCAGAAACACCACGCATCGCTCAGGGCAAGCAGCCGCTTATCCTGCATCTCCTGTCGCCAGCCCGCAGGCCAGTACAGGTTACACAAGATCTCGCAAACTTTTGGCGTAGCACCTACTTGGAAGTGAAGAAGGATCTTAAGGGGCGGTACCCAAAGCACTATTGGCCGGAAGATCCATTGGTGGCTGAGGCGACTTCTAGAGCCAAGCCTAGAAAATCTTGAAGGGCGAGCAGAATTTTGAGCGTGTTTGCCGATCAGCTGTCTGAAACAAATCGCCCGAAGCGCTTTGGCTTTTCGTGTTTTCGTTCTCGCACATTGGCCCACTAAGCCGGCGCGTTTCAATTGATTCTCAATGTATTGCTTAGGCTAGACAGCTATTGCTTAAAAGCTAGCTGCCCACGCAGCTAATTGGCCGGAAAGGGTGGTTCGTCGTATATCTCGTCGGACAAAACTTTTCGAGTCCTATTTTTTGTGCGCCAGATCATTGATCTAAAATATCTTCTAGTAGTGTAGTTGGCGTGTCTAATTGTTTGTCAGGGCTTTCTAGTTTGCGTTTTTGAATATATCTAATTCATAAAAAAACTATGAAAGCTGGCCTTTTGAAACAAATTAATTTGGATGGTGGATGCACTTGATGCAAGTGCCTGAGGAGTTTGGATTTGCTGACATCAAGGCTGCTTCGATGGTAAAGATTAAAGTTGTTTTGGATTTGCGAGAGGGTGCTTCAAGCCTTCAGTGGTTTTTTATGCTGTGTCCTGTTAGGTGCCTGAAGAAATTATTTTATGCTGCTGGTGTCATTGGGGATGTTGTGTTGCAAGAAGTCTGTAGCTTTCACACACTTTTACGAATGAGGGGGGCTAACCTTGCTCGTAATATGTTTTGGAAGGCTCTAGGAGTCTATTTCTCGCTGAACCTTCTTCCAGTGGGCGCGCAGCTGCTGCCTGATGGTTTTAGAGTCCATGATTTTAGCTGCGCGGTAGCCATAGGTAATAAAATTTCGGCGCCCCAAATGGGTGTATCCTTTGTATATAGCACGTAAAAAAAGGCCTTTGTCCATTTCTCCTCTTCCACGTCGAAAAACGTTGATTCGATCTTTTGTTTTCTTTGCCAATCCCACCTTGGATTTCATTTTTCTGTAGTATCGTGTTAAAGATGCAGGGCGAATGAAGCTACGCTCGCCATCAAACATAAAGCCAAGATATTGAATTGGTCTTTCCGTTCGTAGATTGCCAGTGGCATCTCTAGTGAACTGTTGTATGTCAGTTTTTTTGTGCTGAATATCAAGGAGCATCTTTTTGATCTCTGCTTCCACATGCTCTTGAATATCATCTTGCGCCTGTGTGGGGCAGATAATCATTATGTCATCACAATACCGGTAGTATACAGACTCCGTCTTTGAAAGAAAGAGGAGCATTGCTTTGTCAAAATCCAGCATGTATATGTTGGATAAAATCGCGCTAATAGGTGATCCCTGGGGGATGCCATATTTCTCATTGTTAGAGACTATCAAATTTTTATCTCTGATAAATGATCTAAACTCTACTGCGCTACAGAGCCTTTTATTAGTGACCTTGGGGTTATGTAGGGAAATGCCTAGGGCTTTGAAAGCATCAGATCTACTTACAGACGAATATTTCGTGATGGCTCTGAATACGGCATAGTGGTCAGCGGGCAGATTGGAAACGCCTAGCACTTCTTTCCATGAGCTTTTAAGAAGTTGGTGATTCAGTTTGTCGAAGAATTTCTCAATGTCAAAGCATAAAACACTGCTTTCTTCGCGAGCTCTTATTTCTTGGAAGGCATTGTGCGCGTGGTGAATGTTGCTCTGTCCGTCCAGAGACCGGAAAGCGAGCACGGAAGTATGAAGGCCATGCTTTTTAATCTTTTCCTCATACATTGAGGACAAGATTGAGGCATAGTACGCATAGATGTTGGAGTCCATGTGAGCGGCATAGGATATAGGTCGAATCTTTTCCACGATCTCAAAAAACCGAGGTAGTGGATGATATTTGATTTTTTTCGTTATAGTAGCGTTACGAATAAAAGGATAGAACGAATGGGAACTGACCTTGACCGGGTTGGAGACGTATTGAGCGGCAGCCCGCGAACCAACAGGGCGATCGAAATGCAGATAGTGGCGAGCCTTATACCAGCGATTTTCTTCCATGATTTCCTATCAAGCCAACCAGTGAGACTCGGATGGCGGCAGTCCTGAGCGCCTCACTGGCTAATCTTAAATGTTCCCCACATTATCCACTCATGTACGTATGTAAGTTACATAAGCTAGGCCGCAACTGCTAGGGATGACGTATAGTGTCAGTATCACTGTTTGTATAACGCTTGGAGGTGCTCAATGAAGAGGTTCCGTGCATCATTGCTCAGTCTGCTGGCCGCTTACTTGGCGAACCATTACGGACTTGACAATCTGTGATTCACCTTGTGGCCAAGTGCCACAAGCTTTCTGAAATTATCACGCATGGAAGCCAGATTCAAATTTTTTTGATTGGTGAGGTATGAAATTCACGTTCGCCCTTTCCGATGCGACAGATAGCGTGCCTTACGTCCATGCCGACACCCGGGACCTTGTAGTAGCCTGAAGATACGCCGGTGGCCGAACCAACAGCCAGAGTAAAACGCTAGTTCTTTGGTAGATATCAAAAGCGAGGTGGACTGCTTCAAGACTGCACCGACGTGTGCTGGCAGTAACAAACCCTGGCTGCATCCCCCCTCGCCAACCTACCATCGGCGCACGTACCGGCTTGAAGCGATGACATCACCGTGAGCATCAACTTTGATTTGAATGATCTGCAGGCTTTTCGGGCAGTGGTCGAGCAGGGCAGTTTTCGGCGGGCGGCGGAGGCGATTCGCCTCACCCAGTCGGCGCTGAGTCGTCGCATCGAAAAGCTCGAGGGGGCGTTGGGCGTGAAGCTGTTCGAGCGGACCACGCGGCGTGTGTCGCTGACCAACCAGGGCCGGGCGTTTCTGCCGCAGGTGGAACGGTTGCTCGATGATCTCGATCTGGCGTTATTGAGCATCGGCGAGCCGGGGGCGTTGCGCGGCGGCACGCTGGTCATTGCCTGCGTGCCGTCGGCGGCGTATTACTTCATGCCCCATGCGATCCGCAGCTTTCGTGGCCGCTATCCCAAGGTAAAGGTCAGGTTGATCGACGTTTCGGCCCATGAGGTCAGTGCGGCGGTATCATCGGGCGAGGCGGATTTCGGTGTCAGCTTCGGCGGCAATCTGGCGCCGGACATCGAGTTCAGTACCTTGATGGATGAGCGCTATGTCATCGCCTGCCGCAAGGACCACCCGCTGGCCGAGCTGGAAGTGGTGACGTGGGCGCAGGCTTACGAGCATGACTACATCACCCTGGATCGATCATCCGGCAATCGCCTGGTGCTGGACCGGGCCATGCCGGGCCTGACGTTCGCCAGGCCGAGCCTGTGCGAGGCGCGGCACGTGACGACGGTGCTGGGGCTGGTCGAAGCCGGGCTGGGGGTGGCGGCGGTGCCGTCGATCGCCATGCCGCCGGCCTCCCATCCCATTCTGGCGAGTGTGCCGTTAATCGAGCCGCAGGTGCAGAGGCACCTGGGGCTGCTCAAGCGTCGTGGCCGCACCCTGACCCCGGCGGCGCTGGAAATGGAAGGCCTGATCCGAGCCTTGCCGGGTACTTTAGCGCGGCACTGAATCCAGACCCGTGGCGCGTACGGCATCCTGTACCTTGGGCGACGCCAGGTAGTCCAGCAACTGCTTGGCTTCGGTCGGATGCGCAGCATTTTTTGGGATGCCCGCGGCATAGCGGGTCACCGACTGCACGTCTTCCGGGATCTTGCCGACGAAGGTGATGCCGGGAATCGGCAGCAGTTCGGCCACTTGCTGGAAGCCCAGCTGGTAGTCGCCCTTGGCAACCACGGAAGCCACGGGAATGCGCTCGATCATCGTGCTCTTGGACGCCAGTTGATCCTCAATGCCCAGCTTCTTGTACAGCTGTTTCTCGATGTAGACGCCGCTGGCGCTGTCGGAATAAGCCACCGACTTCGCCGCCAGCAGGGTCTGCTTGAGTTCGGCGTCGGTGCCGATGGCAGGTTTCGCTGCGCCGGCCTTGACCGCCAGGCCGATCCGGGAATCGGCCAGCTCGACGCGTGAGCCGGGATCGACTTTGCCTTGCTTGATCAGCTCATCCAGCGCGTAGCCCACCATGATCACGACGTCCGCCTGCTCGCCACGTTCCAGGCGGTTGGGGATGGCTTCCTGGGCCTTGCCCATGGACGGGCCGAGCACGGTATTCAGGGTGTTGCCGGTGTCTTTGGTGTAGCCGGGAGCCAGGCTTTTGTAGGCAGCGGTGAAGCCACCGGAGGTCATCACTGTGAGCTCTTGCGCCTGCGCCAGGGGGCTCAAGACGAAGGCCGCCAGGGCCAGTGCGGGCAGGGATTTGAAGGGCAGTTTCATGGTGTTTCCTTTTTCAGACGTTTCAGACGTTTCAGGCGTTCAGGCGATGACGGGGGACTTGACTGCAAGTCGGCGGTACAAAACTAACGTGGCCACGAACGCGCAGAGGGCTGCAAAGATCATCCAGTAAGCCGGTGCAGCCTTGTCGCCGCTGACGTGGATAAGCCAGGTGGAGATTGCGGGTGTGAAGCCGCCGAACACGGCGGTGGCCAGGCTATAGGCCAGGGAGAAGCCGGCTACCCGCACCTCGACCGGCATGATCTCGGTAAGCGCCGGAATCATCGCGCCGTTGTACAGGCCGTACAGAAAGGAGAACCACAACAGGACTTCGAGCATGTGGCCGAACGTCGGCGCCTGGGCAAGGAAGGACAGGGCGGGATAGGCCGTGATCGCGGTCACCAGCGACATGGTCGCCAACAGTGGCTTGCGGCCGAAGCGGTCACTCAAGGCGCCACCGACAGGTAGCCAGAAGAAGTTCGAGACGCCGACCAGCAAGGTCACGATCAGCGCATCGCTGGTGCTCAGCTGCAATACGGTCTTGCCGAAAGTCGGCGCGTAGATGGTGATCATGTAAAAGGCCGTGGTGGTCATGGCCACCATCAGCATGCCGAGTACGACCAGCCCGGCGTTGGCGTACAGCGTGGCGAAGACCGCTTTCATCGAAGGTCGACGTACGCGACTGGAAAACTCGGCGGTCTCTTCCAGGCTGCGACGCAGGAAGAAGATGAACGGCACGATCAGGCAGCCGATGGCGAACGGAATGCGCCAGCCCCATTCGGCCACCTGGGCCGGGGCCAGCCATTGGTTGAGGCCGTAGCCCAGCCCGGCTGCAACGACGATCGCCACCTGCTGGCTTGCCGATTGCCAACTGGCGTAGAAGCCTTTGTGCCCAGGCGTCGCCATTTCGGACAGGTACACCGAAACACCACCCAGTTCCGCGCCTGCGGAAAACCCCTGCAGCAGCCGCCCCAACAACACCAGGGCAGGTGCCCACAGACCAATCGTGGCGTAACCGGGAACCAGCACGATGAGCAGGGTGCCGCTGGCCATGATGGCCAACGTGACGATCAGACCTTTGCGGCGGCCCACGTCATCGATGTACGCCCCCAGCAATACCGCACCCAGCGGACGCATGAGAAACCCCGCGCCGAATACGGCGAAGGTCATCATCAGGGAGGCAAATTCGTTCGAGGCGGGGAAGAAAACGCCCGCAATCTGCGTGGCATAGAAACCGAAGAGGAAGAAGTCGAACTGTTCGAGGAAATTTCCAGAGGTCACCCGGAAGACCATTCCGGCTTTCGACCCTGTCCGATCGGACGGGCGCGATATCTGATGCATTGTTGTTCTCCAGCGCTTTTTTGAGATTATTTGTAACCGCTCGTTACGCAATATTCTCGGGTAAACCGGTCTCCAGGTTAATCGTTGATTTCGCATGGATTGATGCATGAACGCGATCAATACGGGATTTGATTTTGTATCGGTAGGGTGCGGGCCACTGTCGCGAAGGGGGAAATCACAGTGGCCCGTCAAGCTTCGAAATCCAGCCCAGCCCGCCCGGTGGGCGTGCTTGGCGAGCAAACCTGCTCGATCTAGAACTGATACTTCACCAACAAACTCGCCGTGTCCTGGTCGGTGGTGAAAGAGCCGTCATCCTTGATGCCGTATTTGTCGGACCAGTAATCGTATTCCACACCCACATACAGATGCTTGGCTTCGTAGCCCAGGCTTTTGCCCAGGTCATACTTGATCTGCGGGTTGAAGTGCAGGTTGGCGTGGTAGTCGGACTGGTTGTTGCCATGGCCGCTCTTGTTGTTCACCACCCAGTCGATGAAACCGTCGATCAACAGGTTCGAGTTGCCCAACGGCAAGGTGTAGGACCAGGCCGGGGTGATCTGCCAGGCGCCGGAAGGCACGCGGTTGCCGTCGGGTTTGCGGTAGTAGAAATTCAGCTGGAAATAGTCGAAGCCTGGAATGTCCAGGTCGAAGCCCGGACCTATCAGGTAGGCATCCACGTCGTCATCGCCGAACTCGTAGGTGGTGGCGAGCAGCACGTCTTTCACCGGTCCGAATGAGAGGTCCTGGCCCAGCAACTTGCCGGCGCTGAAGCGTGGGCTGAATTCGCCGTAGAGGCTGTAATGGCCATTGCCGGATCGCGCGCCGTTGTACCAGGTGTTGTCGACGAAGGCGAACAGGTCGCCCCACGTCCAGGCGCTGGCATGTTCGACGGTGACGGTTTGCTGTATCGCCGGATCGACCTTGTAATTCTTGCCGTACAGGTAGGTCAGACTTTCTCCGTGCCAAAGCAATGGCCCTTCAGCATGAGCACTGCCAGCGCCCAGCAGACCCAACATGCACAGTGATGCTCCCCAAGCGTTTTTCATGTTTTACCCATCAATCAATGTGGTGTTTATGGCGCACCGGCATTGGTCCGACAGATGTCGTGGACCGGGCGTCGAAGTTGTGGGCAGACAACCGAGTTGGCTTCCCGACCCCGTGCGGGGCGCGGGCTTGTTGCGCTGGCGTCTTGCTGGCCGAAACGGGCCGGACGACGCTTCTTGTTTCAGTCGCGATCGATCGCGAACGGTCCCCAGGCCTGACGCACGGGGACCATTTCCAGGCGATTGATGTTGATGTGGGCGGGCAGGGTGGCGACGTGGAAAATCTGTTCGGCGATATCTTCCGCGGTCAGTGGCGTGGTGCCCTGGTAGACCTGGCCGGCGGCCTGCTGGTCGCCCTGGGTGCGCACCAGGGTGAACTCGGTTTCGGCGATACCGGGCGCCAGGTCGGTGACCCGTACACCGGTGCTCAGCAGGTCGCAGCGCAGGTTGTAGGAAAACTGTTTGACGAAGGCCTTGCTCGCGCCATAGACGTGGCTGCCGGGGTAGGGGCACTCACCGGCAATCGAGCCGATGTTGATGATGCTGGCCCCGGCGCCGGTTTCCAGCAGTGCTGGCAGCACCGCGTGGGTCACGTTGACCAGGCCGGTCACGTTGGTGTCGATCATGGTGTGCCAGTCAGCCAGGTTGGCCTGTTGCGCCGGTACCGGGGCCAAGGCCAGGCCGGCGTTGTTGATCAGCGCCGTCACCCGCTGGAAGGCTGGGGGCAAACTGGCGACGACGGCCGCGACCGCTGTGGCATCACGCACATCCAGCGCGGCGACGTGCACCGGTACCTGCGCGCCCAGTTCATCCAGCAGGGCATGCAGGCGCTCCAGGCGCCGCCCGGTGAGAATCAGCGACCAGCCGGCCTGGGCAAAACGACGGGCCGTGGCCCGCCCGAAACCGGACGTCGCACCGGTGATGAAAACAGTACCGCTCATGTGGAAACCTCGACAGCTCAAAAATCGACCGTTCAAAAATCGCTCAGCGTCGCTCTTCGCGAACATAGGGTTCACCCAGCGCGCCCGGTTGGCTGGCATCTGCGCGCTTGCTGGCAGCGACCCAGACCATGACCGCCAGGGTCACGGCGTAGGGCGTCATCAGCATGAAATACTGCGGCAGTTGCACACCGGCGGCGGCCAGTTGCGGAATCAGTGCCTCGATACCGCCGAACAGCAGGGCACCGGCGAACGCGCGCCAAGGTGACCAGCGCGCGAAGATCACCAGGGCAATGGCGATCCAGCCACGGCCGCCGGTCATGTCGGCGATCCACATCTTGGTGCTGAGCACGGCAATGAATCCGCCCGCCAGCCCCATCAGTGCGCTGCCGGCCAGAATCGCGGCGAGCCGATAGCGCAGCACCGGCAGGCCGGCGGCATCGGCGGCCTGGGGGTTCTCGCCCACGGCGCGCAGTTTCAGCCCGGTGCGGGTGCGGTTGAGAAACCAGACCACGGCAAAAAAGATCACCACGGTGAGGAACACCATCGGGTTCTGCCTGAACAGGCCTCCCACCACTGGCAATTCGCTCAGCGGCCACAGCTCGACGGCCGTAAGTCCGCTGACCGGGCGATTGGTCCAGCCCAGCAGGGTGCCCAGCAAGCCGGTCAGGCCCTGACAGAAAAACACCAGGGCCAGCCCGGCAATGACCTGGTTGATGCGCAGCACCAGCACCATCAGCGCGAACAGCAGCGAGACCACGCTGGCGGCCGCCATGGCCGCGAGCAAGGACAGCCCCGGCAGGCCCAGGGCCAGTTGCATGCCGATCCCGGCCAGGGCGCCCACCAGCATCATGCCTTCGGCGCCCAGCGCCAGCACGCCGGCACGCTCGATGATGATCAAACCCAGCGCGGCGAGGGCGAAGGGCACGGCGAATTCGGGAACGCTGCTCAGCCAGTAAGTCACCAGATCCATCACTGTTCTCCCGCCTGGATGCGCCGCAAACGGTGCCGTATGAAGAAGTCCGAAGAGGCCACGCAGATCACCAGGATGGCCTGGATCAACTGCACCATCGAAAAGGGGATCTGGTAGAACACCTGCAGGTTGCGCCCGGCGACGAACAGCATCGCCACCAGCAAGGCGACGATGGCGGCAGCGAACGGGTTGTTGCGCGCCAGAAACGCGATGAGAATTCCCGAGAAACCATAGCCTTGGTAGAACGACTGGGTCAGTCGACCTTCCTGGCCTGCGCTGACGATGAAGCCCGCGACACCGGCCAGGGCGCCGGACAGCAGCACGGTGCCGAGGATCATCCGCCGTACCGGCACCCCGACGGCGTTGGCCACGCGCGGGTTGGCATCGACGAAGCGCAGGTACAGGCCGGCTCGCGATACGCTGATGAACCACACGGCCAGGGCCATGATGACCACAGCGATGACGATCGCCACGTTGTAGCCGGCGAACAGGTCGGGCAGCCGTTCGAACGGACGGAAGGCGGGCGAGTAGGGGAAGTTGTCCCGTGGGTCTTTCCAGCTGCCGTAGAGCAGGTGCAGCAGGAAGTTGGCGGCGATGTAGTTGAGCATCAAGGTCGAAATCACTTCGTTGACCTTCAGGCGCAATTTGAGCAGGACTGGTGCCAGGGTCCAGAGCATCGCGCAGACGATGGCCGAGGCCATCATCAACGGCAGGCGCAGGGCCTCGGGGCCGATCTGGAAGATCGAGATGGCCGCCGCACCGATCCCGCCCCAGATCATCTGGCCTTCCAGGCCCAGGTTCCAGAAGCGTGCGCGAAACGCCAGGCAGCCGGCCATGCCGACCAGAATCATCGGCGCCGCCTGGAACAGCACGGCCTTGAAGTTGCCGGCATCGAGCAGCGTCTGGCCGACGAACTCTTCCAGCAGTTGGTCGGCCGGCACGCCCGCCGCCACCAGAATGGCCGTGCTCAGGGCCAGGCCGACGAGCACCGCCAGGCCGATCACCAGCGCCTGGCCACCCCAGCCCATCTGCTGGCGCAGCTCCAGGGTGTAGCGTCGGCCGAGCAGAGGTTGGCGTGGGGTCTTGAGCAGGGGGTGGGAGAGTTCAGTCATGGCTCACCATCGCTTTGCCAATGGCCTGGCGGTCGGCCGGGCAGTCGAATTCGGCGACGATGCGGCCGCCATTCATCACGCCGATGCGATCGGCCAGGGCCAGCACTTCGTCCAGGTCTTCACTGATCACCAGTACCGCCGCCCCGGCATCGCGCGCGGCCCGCAGGCGTGCGTGCACCGCCTGGGTGGCGCGCACGTCCAGGCCTCGGCTGGGGCTGTGCACCAGAATCAGCTGTGGATTGCGGCTGAATTCCCGTGCGATCACCAGCTTCTGGGCATTGCCGCCGGACAGCAGTGCAGCTTTCTGCTGCAGCGAGCGCACACCCTGGACATCGAAATCGGCCACCGCCTGGGCGGCGTCTTCCAGCAACTGTTGGCCGCGCAGGCGCAGGAAAGAGCCGTAACGGCCATCGTGCAACTGGCCGATGGCGAAGTTCTCGGCCACCGACAGCGAGCCGGCCAGCGCCGCCCCATATCGATCGGCGGGGATGGCGGCGATACGCAAGGTTCGGCGTTGTTGGGCGCTGGCCGTGCGCAGGTCGCCAAAGGACGCCAGGTGGATATCGCCCTCGGTCGGTTGTTCGAGGCCCATCAGGGCATTGGCCAATTCGCCCTGGCCGTTGCCACCGACCCCGGCGATGCCATAGATCTGTCCGGCGTGGAGTGTCATGTCCACGCCCTTCAGGCCGCCGGTGCCGGCCACGCTGGTGAGATTGCGGACCCGCAGCAACGGCTCGCCCGGCGCTGCCGGCAGGGTCGGGCTGAGCGCTGCCGATTCGCCGACGGTGAGGCGCACCAGCTCCTCGACGCTGACCCCCTGCGGGTCGAGGGTTTTGATCGTGCGGCCGCCGCGCATGACCGTCACCCGGTCGGCGTAGCGTTTCACATCGGCCATCTTGTGGGTGACCAGCACCACCGCGGCGCCCTGGCGGGCGAAGGACTGCACCGTGCTCAACAGGCGCTCGGCCTCCTGGTCGGTGAGCACCGCAGTGGGCTCATCGAGAATCAGGATCCGCGCGCCCGCCAGCAGCACCTTGAGAATTTCCACGCGCTGCTGCTCGGCCACCGACAGGGTTTCCACCACCTGGCGCGGATCGAGGACAAAGCCCAGCTCCTCGGCCTTGCGGGCGATGGTCTGCTCAAGCGCGGCCAGCCGCTTGCGGTAGCTGCCTTCTCCCGGTTGCTCGGGCAGGCCGAGCAGGATGTTCTGCGCCACGGTGAAGGGGCGCACCAGCTTGAAATGCTGGTGAACCATGCCGATGCGATAGCGGCTGGCATCCTTGGGACTGTGCAGGCGCACGCTGTTGTCGTCGATCAGCACGCTGCCGGTTTCCGGTGCGTAGAGGCCGGCGACAATGTTCATCAGCGACGATTTGCCAGCGCCGTTCTCGCCGAGCAGGGCATGCACCTCGCCCCAGCGGGCGCTGAAGTCAGCTTCGCTCAGCGCCTTGAAGCCGTCGAACGACTTGCTGATACCGGTGAGTTGGAGCGCGTTGGCCTGGCTCATTTCTGGGTCATCACGCCTTTGACGAACCAGTCCATTTTCCACAGATCCGGATCGCTCATGACCTGGCCTGGGGCGAGCCGCTGCTGGCCATCACGGTCAGCCATGGGCCCGGTATAGAGCGTTTTGGTGCCGGCCAGCAGCTCGGCCCGCGCCGCGTCGATCCTGGCTCGGTTCTCGGGGCTGATCACGGCGTCCTGGGTCAGGCTGATGTCGGTGCCGCCCTGCTGCATCGACAGCAGGGCGCCATTGGCCTGGGGAACCCAGTTGCCGGCCATGATCTTCTTCACCTCAGGGGTGAGGAAACGGTCCCACACCCACATCGACGAGCACACGGTGGCCTTGGGCGCGAACTCGCTCAGGTCCCGGTGATGACCGGTACCATGAATGCCCCGCTCCTGGGCGACGATCTGCGGTGTTGGGCTGTCGACGTGCTGGCCGATCACGTCGACACCGTTGTCGATCAGCGCCATGGTGGCAGCGCGTTCCTTGACCGGGTCGTTCCAAGCGCCGGTGTAGATGACCGTGACCGTGGCCGCAGGATTGATTTGCTGCGCGCCCAGTTCATACGCGTTGATGGTCCAGTTGACCTGGCCGAAGGGGTTGGCGGCCACGAAGCCCAGCTTGCCCGACTTCGACGCCGCACCAGCCGCCATGCCGCACAGGTACTGGCTTTCGTAGGTACGGCCGTAGAAGGATTCGAGGTTCGCGGCGTTGGTGGTGCCCGAACCGTTGAGGAAGGCCACGTCGGGGTATTTCTTCGCCAACGCCAGGAAGGTGTCGGAATAACCGAACGCGGTGCCGATGATGATGTTGGCGCCGCGAGCGATCAGGCGATCGACCACCGGCGTGATGGCTGCGGCGTTTTCGGGAACGCTCTCGACGTACTGGATCTTCTGATCCAGGCTCTTTTCCAGCTTGATGCGGGCTTCGTCGAATGCCTGGGTCCAGCCGCCGTCGTTGCGCGGGCTGATGTACACCATGGCGATCTTGGCCGGGCCCTTGAGGGTCAGCCCCTCGGCGTAGGCAGCAGTGCCTGTCCCACAGGCCGAAGCGGCTAGCAAAATTCCCGGTAGCAGTGTCTTGATCATGAGGCGCCTTCCTGAAATGTGAGCATGGGGCAGCGGGATGCTGCCGTGGCCAGGAACCCGCCCTAAGCCGCCCGGAGCTCGAAAGCAGCATCCGTGCCATTTCAGAAAAGCGCTTTGATTACAGTGTATTGGGTTATTTTTGGGGCTTAATTCAGATCAATTGGTCCGAACTAGAGCACTTGGTTTGTGCGCTCGGCACGATTAGAGGGCATTCACACAGGTCTTGGCCGCACGCCATCGAGTATCAAACCGCGCAACCCCACCAGTACCTCTTCGAAAAATACCGGATCGTGCAGGGTCTTGCCGGTCACGGCCTCGACCTGGGTGCGGAAATCGGCGTAATGCTGGGTGGTTGCCCACAGCGAGAAGATGAAGTGGTGCGGGTTGATCGGTGCCAGTTGGCCTGTCGCGATCCAGTGTTCGATGACGGCCACTTTGGTGTCGACGGTTTCGCGCAAGGGCTGCTGCAGTTCGCTGAGCATCAGCGGCGCCCCCTGCATGATCTCCATGCAGAACAGACGCGACTCTGCCGCGTGATCCCGGGAAAGTTCGAGCTTGGCCTTGATGTAGGCGCCGATGGCCTCGACCGGATTTTTGTCGGCGGTGAAGTACTGCAAGGGGCTGAGCCAGACCTCCAGTAACTGCCTGAGCACGCTCAGGTAGAGATCGTCCTTGCTGGAAAAGTAGTACAGCAGGTTGGTCTTGGAGACGTCGGCCCGAGTGGCCACCTGGTCGAGGCTGCTGCCGTGCAGGCCATAGCGGGAGAACACATCCAGCGCGGCGCCCAGTATCGCGGTGCGTTTGCTTTCCATCAGCTGCAGCCGCCGCTTGAGTGCCGCCGCGCTCGGCTCGCGGGTGGCCTTGACCGCGGGCTTGGACTTGACGTTGCGCGTGCGCTTGGCACGGGGCTCGTTGGCGGGGGGATGCTCTTTCACGCGTCTGGAACCTGCGGCTGGAGGTAGGCGACCATGATAACGGGCGAATGTCCGCTGACGATACAGGCACGGGGACGTCGTGCATCGTTTTGCACCGCGACGCGAAAAATCGCACAAACCAAGTGCTCTACTTCGGACCGTTTGGTCCGACAAAGTTTGTAAATTGTCTGCAAACTGTTGAAAGTAAAGGATTAACCAAACATGGCCTGATCCCTGCTAAGTGACTTTCATGCGCAACCTGTCCGGTGCGTAACGATCATCACTCAGAAAGGGAACCACATGGATATCGGTGTTTTCACTCCTATTGGCAACAACGGCTGGCTGATTTCCGAAAACGCGCCGCAGTACCTGCCCACCTTCGAATTGAACAAGCAGATCGTGCAGAGGGCCGAGCACTACGGCTTCGACTTCGCGCTGTCGATGATCAAGTTGCGTGGCTTTGGCGGCAAGACGGAATTCTGGGAACACAACATGGAATCCTTCACGCTGATGGCCGGGCTTGCCGCCGTCACCAGCAAGATCCAGTTGTTCGCCACGGTCGCCACGCTGACCATCCCGCCTGCCATCACCGCACGCATGGCGGCGACCATCGATTCGATTTCCAACGGCCGCTTCGGGGTCAACCTGGTGACCGGCTGGCAGAAACCGGAGTACGAGCAGATGGGCCTGTGGCCCGGCGACGAATTCTTCGGCACCCGCTATCAGTACCTGGGCGAATACGCACAGGTCCTGCGCGACCTGTGGAGCACCGGGCGCAGCGACTTCAAGGGTGAACATTTCACCATGCAGGACTGCCGCGTCAGCCCGCGCCCACAGGCCGACATGAAGCTCATCTGCGCCGGCCAGAGCGAGGCGGGCATGGCCTTCTCGGCGCAGTACGCCGACTACAACTTCTGCTTCGGCAAAGGTGTGAACACCCCGACCGCGTTCGCGCCCACGGCCCAGGCGTTGCTCGAAGCCAACAAGAAGACCGGCCGCCACGTGACCTCCTGCGTGCTGTTCATGATCATCGCCGCCGACACCGACGAGGCCGCCCGCGCGCGTTGGGAGCACATCAAGGCCGGTGCCGATCAGGAAGCCATCGCCTGGCTGGGCGAGAAGGGCTCGGCAGACAAGGGCGCCAGCTCCAACCTGCGGCAGATGGCCGACCCCACCTCGGCGGTCAACATCAACATGGGCACCTTGGTCGGTTCCTGGGGCAGCGTGGCGCGCATGCTCGACGAAGTCGCCAGCGTGCCGGGTACCCAGGGTGTGATGCTGACGTTCGATGATTTCGTGCAAGGCATCGAAGACTTCGGCCGCAAGATCCAGCCGCTGATGAGCAGCCGCCAGCACGTAATGCCTACCTTGGAGGCCGTATGATGAATGTGCCCGTCAACGTCGCCGGTGTGTCCCTGCCGCAGGACTCGCACCCCGCCCGTGAACTTCCCGCCCGCCCCGAAGCCCTGCGCATGAAGGCCAGCGAAACCGCGCTGGTGGTGGTCGACATGCAGAACGCCTACGCCAGCCTGGGCGGCTATCTGGACCTGGCCGGCTTCGACGTATCGAGTACGGGCCCGGTGATCGCCGCCATCGAGAAAGCCCTCGTGGCGGCGCGCGCGGCAGGTATTCCGGTGATCTTCCTGCAGAACGGCTGGGACGCCGACTACGTCGAGGCGGGCGGGCCGGGCTCACCCAACTGGCACAAGTCCAATGCCCTGAAAACCATGCGCAAGCGCCCCGAGCTGCAAGGCCAGCTGCTGGCCAAGGGCGGGTGGGACTATGCGCTGGTCGACCCGCTCAAGCCCCAGCCCGGCGATATCGTGGTTCCGAAAACCCGCTACAGCGCGTTCTTCAACTCCACGTTCGACAGCACCCTGCGCGCTCGCGGCATCCGCAACCTGGTGTTCACCGGCATCGCCACCAACGTCTGCGTGGAGTCGACCCTGCGCGACGGTTTCCATCTGGAGTATTTCGGCGTGGTGCTGGCCGATGCCACTCACCAGGCCGGGCCGGCGTTCGCGCAGCAGGCAGCGCTGTTCAACATCGAAACCTTCTTCGGCTGGGTCTCCAGCGTCGACGACTTCTGCACCACCTTCGCCCCCGTGGGGGCTGTTTCCTGAGGACGCACAGATGAGCAAACGATCGATTATCCCTGCCGGCACCGGCAAGCCGCTGGCCCCCTTCGTTCCCGGTTCCATGGCCGATGGCGTGCTGTACGTCTCGGGGACGCTGCCATTCGACAAGGACAACAATGTGGTGCACGTGGGCGACGCGACGGCGCAGACCCGCCACGTGCTGGAGATCATCAAGGGCGTGGTCGAAGCGGCCGGCGGCACCCTGGATGACGTGACCTTCAACATGATCATGATCCGCGACTGGGCCGACTACGCCAAGGTCAACGAGGTGTACGCCGAGTACTTCGCCGGCGAGAAGCCTGCGCGCTATTGCATCCAGTGCGGTCTGGTCAAACCTGACGCGCTGATCGAAATCGCCAGCATTGCGCACATCGGCTGACACTCACTGCGGAGGTTTGCATGTACCACGCCATACACGGTCGGCAGGATGCCGACGCACCCACCCTGGTACTGAGTTCGGGGCTCGGCGGTTCAGCCGGGTTCTGGGCCGGCGATCTGGCGCTGCTCGGCGAGCAGTTTCGCGTCGTGACCTATGACCATGCCGGCACCGGACGCAGCCCTGCGCAATTGCCCGAGGGCTACAGCATCCAGCACATGGCCGAAGAGCTGCTGGGGCTGCTCGACGAACTCAATATCGAGCGATGCCATTTCATGGGCCACGCTCTGGGTGGCCTGGTGGGATTGGCGCTGGCCGCGCTGCAGCCCCAGCGCTTGAGCAGCCTGGCGTTGATCAATGCCTGGAGCAGCCCCAATCCGCACAGCGCGCGCTGTTTTGCCGTGCGCAAGAACCTGCTGCGTGACAGTGGCGCCGAGGCTTACGTACAGGCGCAGGCGTTGTTCCTGTACCCGGCCGATTGGATTGCCAGCAACGGCGCGCGCCTGGCCGCCGACGAGGCCCATGCGCTGGCGCATTTCCCCAGCCATGACAACCTGCTGCGGCGGATCAACGCGCTGGAAACCTTCGACATCGAGTCGCGCCTGGCGGGCATCGACACGCCTGCGCTGGTGATCGCCAACCGAGACGACATGCTGGTGCCGTGGCAGCGTTCCCGGCACCTGGCCGAGCACCTGCCCAACGCCAGATTGGTGGTGCTCGAATACGGCGGACACGCCTCGAGCGTCAGCGATCCACAACCCTTTCATCACGCCGTGCTGGACTACTTTCAAGGACTCTCACTATGAACGTGCCCCATTCGATTCCCGTCGAGCGCCAAGCCTTCCGCGATGCCATGGCAGGACTTGCCGCTGCGGTGAACGTCATCACCACCGACGGCCCCCACGGGCGGGCGGGATTCACGGCGACGGCGGTGTGCAGCGTGACCGATCAGCCGCCGACGCTGTTGGTGTGCATCAACCGCGCAGCCTCGGTCTACGAGTCTTTCACGGGCAACGGCATGGTATGCGTCAACACCCTGGGCAATGGCCAGCAAGCCCTGTCCAACGCCTTCGGCGGCAAGATTCCCCAGGAGGAGCGTTTCGCGGCGGGGCACTGGAGCCAGGGGATTACCGGTGCGCCGATTCTGGAGGGCGCCAAACTGTCCTTCGACTGCAGGATCACCAGCAGCACCAGTGTTGGCACCCACGACATACTCTTTTGCGAGGTGCTGGACATTCGCCAACAGGACGAGGCCGACGTGCTGGTCTATTTCGCTCGCCGCTACCACGAACTGGCGGGTACTCAAGCCAGCGTGTGAGCGGTGCGGTCAGTCCGGCTTGCCCATGAGCATGAACAAGCGAAACAGCACCACGGTGGGCAGCAGTTGCAGAAAGCTGTTGACGCTGTCGACCAGCAGGCGCACCGGCGTGGGCTGGGTATCGGCCCAGGCCATGGCACTCAGGCCGTCGAGCAGCCAGAGCGGGATCATGATCGCCAGCAGGGTGAACAGGATCGGCCAGAACTTGCCTTTGGTCAGGTCGAAGCTTTCGCGCATGGCCTGCAACGGGGTGGTATTGCGCAGTACCAGCAGGTATTCCGAGAACGACAGCTTGATCATCAGGTACAGCCCCGGTAGTACGAACAGCCACATGCCGAACATGATCAGCAGGGTGCTGATGGCCGCCATCAGGGCGAAGCGTGGCCACAGGTGCAGGGCCTTGCCCAACAGGTGCCGGCCCTGGGGCTCATAGCCGTCGGTGCGGGCATCGAGGAACAGGATCAGCGCAGCGGTGTACAACGGATAGAACAGCAGGCCCACGGCCACGTCGTACATCACCGAGGCGTCAGGACCGTTGACGCGTGCCACCAACTCGCGCGCCAGCGCTTCGCAGACCACCAGTGGCAGGCACAGGCGCAGGATCGCCCACAGGTTGATGCGGAAAAAATAGAACGAGTCGCGCAATACGATCAGCGGGTTCATGGGGCCGGGTCACAGGTCAAAAAGCAGGTCGACACTTTAGCCGATGGTGGCGTTTTTCAACACCCGGTCGGGGCGTCATGGAGCGTGAGGGTGGGCGCAGGTGAACAAAGTTTAATCGCGGCCGGTCATTGAAAGACGGGGCAGCAGCCCCATCATTGCAGCAGAACCGACGCATTGTGCGCCGGCCACCCCATTTTCCGGGCAATCGAACGAGGTCGCCATGAACACTGATGAACAAAGCCTGATCGACGGTCTGTTCACTCGCCTCCAGCAGGCCGAAAAGGAGGGCAGTGCGCGCGATGCGCAGGCCGACGAGCGCATCAAGGGCCACGTCTCCGCCCAGCCCGCCGCGCCCTATTACATGGCGCAGGCGATCCTGGTCCAGGAAGCGGCGATCAAGCGCCTGAGCGAGCAGAACCAGCAGTTGCAGACCGAGTTGCAACAGGCGCGTAGCCAGGCGGCCGCGCCAGCGCAGCAGGGCGGTGGTGGTTTCCTGTCGAGCATTTTCGGCGGCGGCAACCGCGACGTGCAGCAACCGGCGCGGGCCGTGCAACCTCAGGGCAACGGCTGGCGCGAACCGGCTCGTCAGGCGCCGGCGTACCAGCCGCCGCCACAGCAGAACTACGCCGCTCCAGGCGCTCAGGCGCCGGCGGGTGGCGGCTTCATGCGCGGCGCCCTGCAGACGGCTGCCGGTGTGGCCGGGGGCGTGATGCTGGCACAGGGCATCAGCAGCCTGTTTCACCACGACAACCCCCAGGAGATCGTCGAGGTGATCAAGGAAGAGCCGGCCCAGGCCAGCGACAGCGGCGGCTGGAACGACAGCGGTGACGCCCAGCAGGTGAGCAATGACAGCTGGAACGACCAGGGCGGCATGGCCGATGCCGGCTATGACAGCAGCGGCGACAGTGGCTTCTTTTCGGACGATGATGATTTTGTGTAAGGCCTGAGGGCCTCTTCGCGGGCAGAGGGCTCGTCGACCTGCCTTTACATTGTTCGGTGGAGCTCATGGCCCCTTCGCGGGCAGAGCCCGCTCCCACAGGGTGGTGCGCGATCCTGTGGGAGCGGGTCTCTGCCCGCGAAGAAGCCGGCACAGTCACCCCCCTCACACATGGCACCACCACTGTGGGAGCGGGTCTCTGCCCGCGAAGAGGCCGGCACTGACACCCCATTCCCACCCCCATCCTCGCCCCAACACTGGCATACTGGCTCTCCAGAAGCTCAGGCGCCCAGCGCGACGAGGAAGTGCGGTGAAGAAGATCGCGGTGTTCGCCGATGTACAGAACCTTTACTACACCGTGCGCCAGGCCTACGGCTGTCACTTCAACTACGCCGCACTGTGGGCCGACATCGGCCAGCGCGGACAGATCGTCGAGGCCTATGCCTACGCCATCGACCGTGGCGACAGCAAGCAGCAGCAGTTTCAGCAGATCCTGCGCAACCTCGGCTTTACGGTCAAACTCAAGCCCTACATCCAGCGCAGCGACGGCTCGGCCAAAGGCGACTGGGATGTGGGCATCACCATCGATATCATGGACGCCGCCGATCACGTCGACGAGATCGTGCTTGCCTCGGGCGACGGTGATTTCGACCTGCTGCTCGACCGCATCATCGGCAAGCATGGCGTCGAGGCCGTGGCCTATGGCGTGCCAGGTCTGACCGCCAACTCGCTGATCCGCGCCGCCACCCGCTACGTACCCATCGAAGGTGCGTTGCTGCTGAAGAATTGAGGTTTCACCGCTTTGGAACGCATTGCTGTCATCGACTTCGAAACCACCGGCATCTCGCCGAACATGGGTTGCCGCGCCACGGAAATCGCCGTGGTCATGCTCGAACGCGGCGAAATCGTCGGACGCTATCAGAGCCTGATGAACGCCGGCCTGCCCGTGCCCGGCTTCGTTGCCAGCCTGACTGGCATCACCACGGCCATGGTGCGCAAGGCGCCGCCTGCGGCCGAGGTAATGGCCGAAGTCGCCGAGTTCGTCGGCAGCACGCCGTTGTTGGCGCACAACGCCTCCTTCGACCAGAAGTTCTGGGATCACGAGCTCAGCCTGCTGCGTCGCGAGCGGGTGCAGAGCTTTGCCTGCTCGATGCTGATGGCTCGGCGCCTGTTCCCCGGCGCGCCGAATCACAAGCTGGGCACCTTGACCCAATGGGCGAGGCTGCCGCATACCGGCCAGGCTCACCGGGCCATGGCCGATGCCGAGATGGCGGCCAACCTGACCCAGCACCTGGCGCGCGAGTTGCGCGAGCGGCACGGGCTGGCCGAGGTGTCCCACGGGCTGTTCTGCACGCTGCAGAAAGTGCCGATGGCGAAGATGCGCGAGGTGTTGCAGAAGCATCGCTTGGGGTAGGGCTGGAGGGCCTCTTCGCGGGCAGAGGGCTCGCCGCCCGGTTCCCACCAGGAAAGAACAAAAACACACCATGGACGACCTTTGAAATGCCTGCTCAAGCCCGCTTTCCCCTGTTGCTCATCGGCGCCTTCCTGGCCCTGTATTTCGTCTGGGGTTCGACCTACCTGTTCATTCGTATCGGCGTCGAGTCGTGGCCGCCGTTGCTGATGGCCGGGGTGCGCTTTCTCATCGCCGGGACGATTCTCTATGCCTTCCTGCGCCTGCGTGGCGCGCCCAACCCGACCTGGCCACAGTGGCGCGCGGCCGGGTGCGTGGGGATCCTGTTACTCAGTTGCGGCAACGGCGGCGTGACGGTCGCCGAACATGCGGGCGTGTCGTCCGGGGTGGCGGCGCTGGCCGTGGCCACCGTGCCGCTGTTCACCCTGTTCTTCGGCCTGTTCCGGGGGCAGCGCAACACCCGCCTGGAGTGGGCGGGGATCGTCCTCGGGCTGGTCGGGATCGGCCTGCTCAACCTGGGTTCCAATCTGCAGGCCAGCCCACTGGGCGCGGCGCTGCTGATCTTCGCCGCGGCCGCCTGGGCCTTCGGCTCGGTCTGGAGCCGGAGTCTGCCATTGCCCCAGGGCGCGATGGCCGCGGCGACGGAAATGCTCATCGGCGGCGCGGTGCTGCTGCTGGGCAGTCTGATCTCGGGCGAGCGCATGCAGCAATGGCCCACCGCCGCCGGCTGGGGCGCGCTGGCCTACCTGGTGTGCTTCGGTTCGATCCTGGCCTTCAGTGCCTACATGTACCTGCTCAAGCACGTGCGCCCGGCGGCGGCCACCAGCTATGCCTACGTCAACCCGGCAGTGGCCGTGTTGCTGGGCATCCTGTTCGCCGGCGAGCACATCGGCGTCGAGGAATGCGTGGCCATGGCGGTGATCATCGGCGCGGTGGTGTTGATCGGCGTGCCGCAATGGCGCAAGGCGAAAGCCTAGCCAACAAGGTAAACTGCCGGCCATTGCGAAACATCTTCTGACGGTAGACCCATGACATTCGCCACCCTTGGCCTGATCGAACCCCTGCAACGCGCCCTTGAAACGCTTGGCTACCAGACGCCGACCCCGGTGCAGGCCCAAGCCATTCCTGCGGTGCTGGCCGGTCGCGACCTGATGGCCGCGGCCCAGACCGGCACCGGCAAGACCGCCGGTTTTGCCTTGCCGTTGCTGCAGTTGCTGGCCATGGAAGGCCCCAAGGTGGCGAGCAACTCGGTCCGCGCCCTGGTGCTGTGCCCCACGCGCGAGCTGGCCGAGCAGGTTCACGCCAATATCGTCGAGTACGGCGAGCACCTGCCGCTGAGCACCTATGCGGTGTACGGCGGGGTCAGCATCAACCCGCAGATGATGAAGCTGCGCAAGGGCGTCGACCTGTTGGTCGCAACGCCGGGGCGCCTGCTCGATCTGTATCGACAGAACGCGATCAAGTTCTCCCAGCTGCAGACCCTGGTGCTGGACGAAGCCGACCGCATGCTCGACCTGGGCTTTTCCGAGGAGCTGCGGGATATCTATGCAGCCCTGCCGAAGAAGCGCCAGACCTTACTGTTCTCGGCGACCTTTTCCGATTCCATCCGCCTGCTGGCCGGGCAGATGCTCAACGACCCGCTGAGCATCGAAGTCAGCCCGCGCAACGTGGCCGCCAGCTCGGTGCAGCAGTGGATCGTGCCGGTGGACAAGAAGCGCAAGGCGGAGCTGTTCTGCCATCTTCTGAAGAAGCAGCGCTGGAAGCAGGTGCTGGTGTTCGCCAAGACCCGCAACGGCGTGGACGCGCTGGTCGAGAAGCTGCAGGGTCTGGGCATCAACGCCGACGGCATCCACGGCGACAAGCCTCAGGCCACGCGCCAGCGTGCACTGGATCGTTTCAAGGCTTCGGAGGTACAGATCCTGGTGGCCACCGATGTCGCCGCGCGCGGCCTGGACATCGACGATCTGCCGCTGGTGGTCAACTTCGACCTGCCGATCGTAGCCGAAGACTACATTCACCGCATCGGCCGTACCGGCCGGGCGGGGGCGACGGGGGAGGCGATCTCCCTGGTCTGCGCCGACGAGGTGCAGTTGCTGTCGGCCATCGAGATGCTGACCCGGCAGACGTTGAAGCGCGTCGACGAACCGGACTTCGTGCCCGATCACCGGGTGCCTGACACCGATGCCAGCGGCCAGGTGGTGAAGAAGCCGAAAAAACCGAAGAAGCCCAAGGTCAGTGGTAGCAAGAAGAACCTGGGCAAGTGGGTCGATAGCGGTGATTCGCCGGTGGATGCGACCCCTGTGGTCAAACCGGTGCGCAAGGTGCCGGTGTTCAATACGGGACCGCGCAAGCGCAAGCCTTGAGCTGTGTGGGGGGCTTGAGGGCCTCTTCGCGGGCAGAGGGCTCTCACATTGTGTGGTGTGACTGAGGGCCTCTTCGCGGGCAGAGCCCGCTCCCACATGTTCAACTGCACCCTGTGGGAGCGGGGCGGGCGGCGAGCCCTCTGCCCGCGAAGGGGCCCGAGAGGCAAACATCACTCCCGAGCCAACCACTCCAGAACGCCATCCGCCGCCCGCCGCCCGCTGGCGAAACAGGCCGTCAGCAGATAGCCACCGGTTGGCGCTTCCCAATCCAGCATTTCACCCGCACAGAACGTACCCGGCACCTCGGTAAGCATCAGCTGCCGATTCAGCCCCTGCAGGTCCACACCCCCCGCCGTACTGATCGCCTCATCCAGCGGCCTGGCGCGCACCAGCGTCAAGGGCAGGGACTTGATCGCCAAGGTCAGTGCATCGAGGTCGGCGAAGGTCTGCGCATCAGTCAGTTCACGCAGCAGGCCGGCCTTGACCCCCTCCAGGCCCAGTTGCCCCTGAAGATGCCGGGCCATGGACTTGGATCCCCGCGGTTTGTGCAACGCCGCACGGACTTTATCCACAGGTCGATCCGGCTGCAGGTCGAGGTGCAGGGTCGCTTTTCCCGTGCGGTTGATCGCATCGCGAATCCCGGCGGACAGTGCATACACCAAGCTGCCTTCCACACCGGTTTCAGTCAGCACGAACTCGCCAGTGCGCAACGGTTCGCCCGCCAGCCCCAAGGCGACGTTCTTCAGCGGTGCCCCGGCGAATTTTTCCCGCAACAGCGCGCTCCAGCCCGGCACCTCGAAGCCGCAGTTGGAGGGTTGCAGCGGCTTGATCGGTACACCGCGCCCTTGCAGCCAAGGCACCCAGGCGCCGTCGGAACCCAGCCGCGCCCAACTGGCGCCGCCCAACGCCAGCACCGTGGCCGCCGGGCGCACCGCCGATTCGCCGTGCGGATGCTCGATACTCAAGCTGCCGTCGTCGTTCCACCCCAGCCAGCGGTGCCGGGTGTGGATAACCACACCGGCCTCGCGCAGGCGCTTGAGCCAGGCACGCAGCAGCGGTGCGGCCTTCATGTCGGTCGGAAACACCCGTCCGGAGGTACCGACGAAGGTCTGGATGCCCAGGCCATGAATCCATTCGCGCAGCCGTGGGCCATCGAACGGAGCCAGCCATTCTCCCACCGCCTGCGCGCGTTCGGCGTAGCGAGCGACGAAGGCGGGCTGGGGCTCGGAATGGGTGATGTTCATGCCACCGACGCCAGCGAGCAGGAATTTGCGGCCCACCGAGGGCATGCCGTCGTAGACGTCGACGGCCACGCCAGCCAGGCTCAGCACTTCGGCGGCCATCAGGCCCGCCGGGCCGCCGCCGATCACGGCAACGCGAGGGGAAGAAGAGTGCATGGAAACGGATCGACAGAGAAAGAAGGCGAATTCTACACCCCCCGTTCCGCTCCTGTATTCACACGCACTGCTGATCAAAATTTGATCGGCGCTCTGAAACCCTTGCCGTATGCGGCGTGTGGCTTGTTTTGCGCAGGTTATCCACATGCGGTTGCACAGCGGATGTGAGTAACTCGCGCAGTCTGTGCAAAACCGGCCTGCAAAGCTGATCAAAAAATGATCGCATCGCGCAAGCCCCCGGCTACGTGGGCCGTTAGCCGCTTATGCGCAGATTATCCACAGGCGGTTGCACAGCCAATGTGTGTAACTTATCCACTGGCTGTCGCGATGTGCATAACTCATACGGTGAGGAAAAACACCATCAGCAAGGGCCCGATCACGGTCAGCAGAAAACCGCTGACCAGCGCTACGGGCAGCAATTCGGGCGGGCACTTCTGCTTGACGATCGGCAGGGTCGAATCCAGCGACGTGGCGCCGCCCGCGGCGATGCATTGCAAGGGTCGCCGGGCACCCAGGCTGTACAGCAGACCGATGGCCAGGATCTCGCGAAACAGGTCGGTCAACAGGGCCATGGCACCGAACGCTTCACCGGCATGGTGGCCCACCATCACTCCGGACAGGGTGAACCAGCCGAAGCCACTGGACAGCGCGAGGGAGATGGCCAACGGCTGGCCGGTGGCCCAGGCCGCCAGCAGGCCGCCGAGCAGCGAACCGATCACCACCATGGCGGGAATCTTCAAGGTGCGCAGCGAGTACCACGACGGGTCGGGCCTGACTCCGTAAAGGTCCAGCCCGACCAGCACGATCAGTACATAGAGGAAGTAGCTGGTCGAAGGCCAGCCAAACCCCGAGCCGTCGGCCGCGCCCCACAGGTGATACATGCCAACGCCCAAAGCCAGGGCCAGCAGGGCGATCAGGCATTCCTTGAGCGGCGGGACAATGCCGGCCAACCCCTGGCGGTCCGACGTCGGGCGTGGCACCACGGCACTGGCGCCTCGAGAGAGCAACAACCACGGCACCGCAGTCGTCAGCAGAGCGAAGACCAGCGCGGTGAGCGCCGATTCACGCGCCGAGTTCAGGGCGCCCAGGACGTTACCGAATTCGTAGCCGATCGAGAACAGCAGCAGCCAGATGAACGGGGTGATCAGCTTCACCAGCCGATGGCGCAGCTCGGGGCTGATGAAGATTGCCAACACCCAGCCGCCGGCCAACGCCAGCAGGATGGGCAGGAGTGAAGCCACTATCGAAAGCATTGTCGCAAGCCTTGTGCAGGAGATCCATGGAGTGCCGTGTGTGCCGAAGGCGGGCATTATTCCAGATGCGCGACCCGTCTGGCTGGGCTTTTTCCATGTCGCGGCACCTGGGCCAGGGCCCGGTGCCGCCGGCTGCTATTGGGCCTGCAGCCACCGCTCAGTTGTCGGTCTGGATACGCCCGATCACGGCGCCAGCTTCGAAGTAGT